>JAEZEU010000301.1 GCA_023432885.1 Pseudomonadota bacterium
AAGATGTTCTCGGCGATCGACATCAGCGGAATCAGCGCCAGCTCCTGGTGGATGATGATGATGCCGAGCGCCTCCGAATCGCTGACGTCGCGGAAGCGGCGCTCCTCGCCGTCGAAGATGACGGTGCCGTCATAGCTGCTGTGGGGGTAGACGCCGCTGAGCACCCGCATCAGGGTCGACTTGCCCGCGCCGTTCTCGCCGACCAGGGCATGGATCTGGCCGGCCTCGACGGTGAAACTGACGTCGCGCAGCGCCTGCACGCCGGCAAAGGACTTGCTGACCCCCCGCATCTCCAGCATTGCCGTCATCGCATCGTCCCGCAGGAGCCCGTTCGATCCGGCGGCATTCGATCTAGTCGAATTGCGCGCGCTTGTAGTAGCCGGAATCAATCAAGACCTTCTCCCAATTTCCCTTGTCGACCACCACCGGCTTGAGCAGATAGGCGGGGACCACCTTGACGCCGTTGTTGTAGGTCTTGGTGTCGTTGACGGTGACCTGCTTGCCCTGGAGCGCTGCATCGACCATGTCGGCGGCCACCTTGGCAAGGTCGCGCGTGTCCTTGAAGACGGTCGAGTACTGGTCGCCGCGCAGCATCGCCTTGATCGAGGGGACTTCCGCATCCTGGCCGCTGATGACAGGCATCGGCTGGCTGGCGCTGCCGTAGCCGACGCCCTTCAGCGAGGAGATGATGCCGATGGAAAGCCCGTCATAGGGCGAGAGCACCGCATCGACGCGCTTGTTGCCATAGAAGGCGCTGAGCAGGTTGTCCATGCGCGCCTGCGCGGTGGCGCCGTCCCAGCGCAGTGTCGCGACCTTGTCCATGCCGGTCTGTCCGCTCGCCACGACGAGCTTCTTGGAGTCGATATAGGGCTGCAGCACCGACATCGAGCCGTTGTAGAAGAAGTAGGCATTGTTGTCGTCGGGCGAACCGCCGAACAGCTCGATGTTGAATGGTCCCTTGCCGTCCTTCAGCCCCAGCCCCTGTTCGATCGATTGCGCCTGCAGCACGCCGACCTGGAAATTGTCGAAGGTCGCGTAGTAGTCGACGTTCGGCGTATCGCGGATCAGGCGGTCATAGGCGATCACGGTGATGCCGGCGGCCTTGGCCTGCTTGAGCACGTCGGACAGCGTCGTGCCGTCGATGGCGGCGATCACCAGCGCCTTCGCGCCCTTGGTCACCATGTTCTCGACCTGCGAGAGCTGGTTCGGAATGTCGTCCTCGGCATATTGCAGGTCGGTGTTATAGCCGCGCTCCTTCAGTACCTTGACCATGTTGTTGCCGTCATCGATCCACCGCGCGGACGATTTGGTCGGCATCGCGATCCCGATGGTCGGCTTCTTCTGCGCCAGCGCATCGCCGGCGAGAGCCATGGCGGCAATCGCCGCCAGCGCGAGTGCGGTGATCGTGGTCTTCAGCTTCGGCATGCTTCACTCCCCTGGCTGCTTTCGGACTTGGATATTGCCCGGCCATTTGCGGATTTTCATTGGCTTGGCACCCCGCTCACGCGCTTGCAAGCCTGACGTTCGGTTCCCGGCAGCCCGTGCGTTGCGACGGCCCCGTCAGGCGATAGGTGAGGCGCGACGTCGTGCCGGCCCGGGTAGCGCTCTTCGCCTTCTGCGCTCGTGCCCTTGCAAGCCGCGGTATTGTATCCGCCATGCTCAGTCCTCGAAGGCTTCCACGGTGCGGCGCTTGCCGAGCAGGAAGGCATCTGCAACGAGCCGAAGCGGCCTCAGGTCGACATCGCTGGCGCCGGTGGCCGAAAGTTCAAGGAAGCGGCGATAGAGCGCGGGATACTCTGCGTTCTTCCCGTCGATCTTGATCTCACCATCCAGCGCAAGGCGCGCGCCGCCTGAAGAGAGTTCTACCGTTCCGCCGTCGGTCTCGACGACAATGTCCCAGGTCTGCGGTCCGGTCTGCCGGAAATCGAACTCCGCGGAAATCGCAAGGCCGCTGCTATCGGTCAGCGCCAGATTGGCGGCGATCGGCGCGTTGTGATTGGCGGGAAAGAACAGTTCGACCGCGGTCACGAACACTGGCTGGGTCAGGATATGGGTGAGGATCGACAGCGCGTTGATGCCGGGATCGAATACGCCAAAACCGCCCGGCTCGAAAATCCAGCCCTGCCCGGGATGCCAGATGCGGACATCCTCCTTCCATTCGATCCGCACCGAGCGGATCCGGCGCGAGGCGAGCCATTGCCGCGCCGGCTCGACGGCGGCGGCAAAGCGCGAATGCCAGGCGGCAAACAGGGTCTTGCCCGAGCGCGCTGCCGCCGCGATCAGGGGATCGAGTTCGGCAAGGCTCGTGCCCGGCGGCTTCTCAAGCATCACGTGCTTGCCGGCGGCAAGCGCCGCCGCAGCTTGCCGGCTGCGGACCTGCGGCGGCGTGCACACGGCGACCGCGTCGAAAGGCGGGCCGTCGCGCAGCAGCTCATTCAGACTTGCGAAGTGAGGCAGGCCCGGCAGCGAGGCGCGGGGGTCGGCGATGGCAACGAGGCTCACGCCCCCGGTGGCCGATATCGCAGGGATATGCTGGTCGCGTGCGATCTTGCCGAGACCGACGCGCAGGGCAGTCATGGCTTGTTGTCAAGCTTCAGAACAGGTTGTGTCGCTGTCATGGCCAGAACGGGGAACGGTAGGTAACATGAGTATGGATGTTTGCGCCTGCCATGTCGATACGCGCCGTGGCGCAACGGGAGTGCTGGAATGAAAGCCGTCTACACCGACCTGCATCGCAGCCACGATCCGCAATTCTTCCTGGTGCGCGGCGTGGTCAAGCGCACGACCGAGCAGCCCGAGCGCGCCGACCGGCTGCTGGCCGGCCTTGCCGCGGGCAAGCATCAGCTGGTCGCGCCGGCCACGTTCGGGCAGGGCCCGCGCGCGCGGGTTCACAGCGCCGAGTATCTGAGCTTCCTGGCCGAGGCCTGGGACGCCTGGTCGGCGCTGGGCGATGCCGGTCCCGAGATGATCGCCAATGTGCATCCCGTGCGCCATGCCGCGACGTACCCGACGCACATCGTCGGCCGGCTGGGCTGGCACACCGCGGACACCGGCTGTCCGATCGGCCCCGGCACCTGGGCCGCGGCCTGCGCCGCCACCGATGTCGCAACGACCGCCGCGCAGATGGTGCTGGACGGCGAGGATGCCGTCTATGCGCTCTGCCGCCCGCCCGGTCATCACGCCTTTCGCGATGTCGCCGGCGGCTTCTGCTTTCTCAATAACAGCGCGATCGCGGCGGCGCATCTGCGGCTGCGCCACGAGCGCGTCGCGATCCTCGACGTCGACGTCCACCACGGCAACGGCACGCAAGGCATCTTCTACGAGCGGAGCGACGTCCTCACCGTTTCGATCCACGCCGACCCGGCCTTCTACTATCCGTATGTCTGGGGCCATGCCCATGAGCGCGGCGCGGGCGAAGGTCTCGGCGCGAACCTCAATATTCCCTTGGCCCTCGGCACCAAGGATGACGGCTATCTCGAAGCGTTCGAGGTCGCGGAAAGAACCATCCGTGCTTTCGCGCCTGGCGCGCTCGTCGTCGCGCTCGGCCTTGACGCCTCCGAGCACGATCCGCTCGCGGGCCTTGCGGTGACCACCGAGGGATTCCGCCGCATTGGTGCCGCGATCGCGCGGCTCGGCCTGCCGAGCGTGCTGGTGCAGGAGGGCGGCTATCTCTCCGATATTCTCGGGACCAATCTGACGGCGGTGCTCGCAGGCTTCGAGGCGGCGCGTTGATGCGGCCCGCGTCGCTCCGGTTCGATAAACGAATATTTGCGCACTTCTTCCAGCCTGGAGGCGTGACTGCCAATTGCCGTGCGGAGCCGGCCGGGTTCACGTGCCTTCGCCTCGCAGGCGTTCGAGCAGGTTCATCGGCAGCGGAAAGACCAGGGTCGAGGACCGTTCGTTCGCGATGTCGTGCAGCGCTGCGAAATAGCGCAGCTGCATCGCCTCGGGCTGCTGCGCAAGGATTCGTCCGGCTTCGACGAGCTTTTCTGCCGCCTGATGCTCGCCCGTCGCGTTGATCACCTTGGCGCGGCGCAGCCGTTCCGCTTCGGCCTGCTTGGCGATGGCGCGCACCATGGTCTCGTTAAGGTCGATGTCCTTGATCTCGACGCCGGTGACCTTGATGCCCCAGGCGTCGGTCTGCTGGTCGAGGCTCTCCTGAATGTCGGCGTTGAGCTTGTCCCGCTCGGCAAGCATCTCGTCCAGATCGTGCTTGCCGAGCACCGAGCGCAGCGTGGTCTGCGCCAGCTGGCTGGTCGCGGCCATGTAGTCGCCCACCCGGATGATCGCCCGCTCGGGATCGACGATGCGGAAATAGAGAACGGCATTGACGTTGACCGAGACGTTGTCGCGCGAGATCACGTCCTGCGGCGGCACCACCTGCACCATGACCCTGAGATCGACCTTCACCATCTGCTGCACGACGGGAATGAGGATGATGAGGCCCGGACCCTTGACTCCGGAAAAGCGTCCGAGCGTGAACACCACGCCGCGCTCGTATTCGCGCAGGATGCGGATGGCGGAAGCCAGAAATATGATAATGAGCACCGCGAACGCAGCGTAGGTCAAATAATCAAGCATCATGGTACACCTCTCTCGCCGGCCGGCGCGGGCCAGCGCCGCACCACCAGGGTCAAATCGATGATATTGGCAACTTCCACCACGTCTCCCGGCTTGAAGACCTCGGCGCTGCGCGCTCTCCAGCGCTCGCCATGCGCCAGCACATGGCCCTCGTTTCCGGACCAGTCGAGCACTTCGGCGGCAAGGCCGCGCATCGCCATCGCGCCAACCCGTG
>JAEZEU010000366.1 GCA_023432885.1 Pseudomonadota bacterium
CAGGGCCGCATCATCGTGCGCCCTGATGCGCAGAAGACCGACGCCAAGATGATGACGCGCGCGCTGCTGCTGTCCGACGAAGCCGAGGCCGACAACAAGCCGGAGCTCGAGATTTTCGCGGATGACGTCACCTGCGGCCATGGCGCCACGTCGGGTGCGCTGGATGAGAGCCTGCTGTTCTACCTGCGTGCCCGCGGGCTGCCGGAGAAGGAAGCGCAGGCGCTGCTGCTCCAGGCCTTCGTCGGCGAGGCCATCGAATCCATCGTCAGCGACACGCTGCGCGATCTCGCAACCGCAAGCGCGGAACGTTGGCTGAGGGCGCGAGCATGACGGTGCATCCCGCGGTCGCCAATGGTTCCTATGATGTCGCCCGCGTGCGCGAGGATTTTCCGGCGCTGGCGCTGAAGATCTACGGCAAGCAACTCGTCTATCTCGACAATGCTGCCTCCGCCCAGAAGCCGGCCGCCGTGCTCAACCGCATGACGGAAGCGTACCACAGCGAATACGCCAACGTGCATCGCGGCCTGCATTACCTCGCCAATGCCGCCACCGAAGCCTATGAGGGCGCCCGCGCCAAGGTGGCGAAGTTCGTCAATGCGCGGCGTAATGAAGAGATCATCTTCACCCGCAACGTCACCGAGGCGATCAACCTCGTCGCCTCGTCCTGGGGCGAGCACAACATCAAGGAGGGCGACGAGATCGTCCTCTCGATCATGGAGCATCACTCCAACATCGTACCCTGGCATTTCCTCAGGGAACGCCATGGCGCGGTGATCAAATGGGCGCCCGTGGACGATGACGGCAATTTCCTGATCGATGAGTTCGAGAAGCTGCTGACGAACCGCACGAAGCTCGTCGCGATCACCCAGATGTCGAACGCGCTCGGCACCTTCGTTCCGGTCAAGCAGGTCGTCAGGCTCGCCCACGAGCGCGGCATTCCCGTGCTGGTCGACGGGGCGCAGGGCGCGGTGCATCTGCCGATCGACGTGCAGGACCTTGATTGCGATTTCTATGCCTTCACCGGTCACAAGGTTTACGGCCCGACCGGTATCGGTGCGCTCTACGCCAAGCACGAGCACCTCGTGGCCATGCGTCCGTTCAACGGCGGCGGTGAGATGATCCGGGAGGTGGCGAAGGACTGGGTCACCTATGGTGATCCACCGCACAAGTTCGAGGCCGGTACGCCGCCCATCGTGGAGGCTATCGGGCTCGGGGCTGCGATCGACTACGTCAACTCGATCGGCAAGGAGCGCATCGCCGCGCACGAGCATGGCCTGCTCACCTACGCCCAGGAGCGGATGCGCGAGATCAATTCGCTGCGCCTGTTCGGCACCGCCCGCCACAAGGGGCCGGTCATTTCCTTCGAGCTGAAGGGGGCGCATGCCCACGACATCGCCACCGTGATCGACCGCCAGGGCATTGCGGTGCGGGCCGGGACTCATTGCGTGATGCCGCTTTTAGAGCGGTTCAACGTCACAGCCACCTGCCGCGCTTCCTTCGGCATGTATAATACCAAGGAGGAAGTCGACCACCTGGTGCAGGCGCTGATCAAGGCGCGGGAATTATTCGCATGACCGACACGGCCGAAGTCAAAACCGCCTCGATGGAGACCCACTCGGCGCTGCCGCCGGAGGAGACCGAGCGGCTGAGCGGCGAGATCGTCGCCGCGCTGAAGACCGTGTTCGATCCCGAGATTCCGGCCGACATCTACGAGCTCGGGCTGATCTACAAGGTGGACCTGAAGGAAGACCGCGGCGTCGATATCGTGATGACGCTGACCACGCCGAACTGCCCGGCGGCCGGCGAGTTGCCGACCATGGTGGAGAATGCGGTTGCCAGCGTTCCCGGCGTCGGCGTCGTCAATGTGAATCTTGTATGGGATCCGGCCTGGACGCCGGACCGGATGAGCGACGAGGCGCGCCTCGTGCTCAATATGTGGTGATGAAGGCCTTTCGAGCAAAATGGGTACCGGTTCGCGCGAGACATAGCGTCAAGCACCGGACCGGGTTTGGACTCTAGGGAACAGAGCGGCATTGAATCGCCGCCGGGATTGACCAAATGACCGATATGACACCCGTTGCACCAGCCAAGCCGAAACCGCGCCCCCGTCCGCAGGTGATGAAGCTGACGGATGCCGCGGCCACGCGCATCAACGAGCTCACCCAGCGCGCGGATTCCGAAATCGTGGGATTGCGCGTCGGCGTCAAGAACGGCGGCTGCGCAGGCCAGTCCTACACCGTCGAATACGCTCACGAGATCCGCCCCACCGACGAGGTCGTCGAGGACAAGGGCGTGAAGATCCTGGTCGATCCCAAGGCCGTGCTGTTCCTGCTCGGCACCGAGATGGACTACAAGGCCGACAAGATGCAGGCCCAGTTCGTTTTCAACAATCCGAACCAGATTTCCGCCTGCGGCTGCGGCGAATCCGTGCAGTTGAGGCCGGCGAAGGTATAGGCTCGCATCGCTCACAGCCCTCATCCTGAGGAGCCGGTCGCGGCGTCTCGAAGGACGGCCAGCAGCGATATGTCGGGCCGCGTGGTTCGAGACCGCGCTCGCGCGCCTCGTCACCATGAGGGGCTGGTGTTACGGGCGGGGCTATCCATGGACCGCGAATTCCTCATCGATCTCTTTGGCGACTTCGGGCCGGTGACGATCCGCCGGATGTTTTCCGGCTACGGCATTTCCTCAGAAGGCACCAACTTCGCGCTGGCCCTGCGGGCCGGGCTCTATTTCCGCGCCGATGAGACGACCATTCCGCAATATGAGGCGGAAGGCTCGAAGCCGTTCCAGTACCAGACCCGCGCCAGGACGGTCACCGTCAATTCCTACTGGCAATTGCCGGCGCGGCTGTTCGACGACACCGAGGAACTGAGCGAATGGGCGAGGGCAGCGCTGTCCGCCGCACAACGCGCTGCGCTCAAGAAGCGCCCGGCGGCGCGGAAGGCGAAGATGGTCGCGGCAACGAAAGCCGCCGCACCGAAGAGGATTGCCGCCGGGAAGGCGGCTTCGAAGAAGACGCAGCGGAAGCGTTAGCTCGATATCAGTTTGTACCGGCTGCTTTGCCCGCTGCGCGGCAGGAAACCCGGTCGACCCCTACGCCACCTGCGTGTGGCAGCCGAGCGTCTCGGCGGTGTATTCCGGGTCGACTTCGCAGATGACGCGATTGCGGCCGTTGCGCTTGGCGGCGTAGAGGCAGGCGTCGGCCCGCTCGATCAGCG
>JAEZEU010000454.1 GCA_023432885.1 Pseudomonadota bacterium
ACGCGACTTCCGCCATCGCGGCCTGGCCGCCGCCCGAGCGAAGGCCGGCCTTGTAGTCGCGCAGCGCCTTCAAGAGATAATCCTCGCGCTGGCCGGCAAGGCGGGCCACTGCCTTGGTGCCGGCAAAAGTGTCCAGATGGCAGGAGGCGCAGCGGCGGCCGGCGGCGGCCTGTGCGCCCCTCTTCGATAGCTCCGGATCGTCATCGGGCGCTGCATTCTTCGCCGGTGGCAGCGATGCAAAGTAGGCGCCGAGATTTCGGATATCCTCATTGGTGATCTGCTCGACGATCGGCTGCATCTGCTCGTTCTTGCGCGCGCCGGCTCGGAAATAGACCAGCTGCCATTGGATGAACTGGTCCGGCTGGCCGGCGAGCGAAGGAATGTTCTCCATTTGCGAGATGCCGTTCTCGCCATGGCAGGCGACGCAGAGCTCGGCCTTTTCCTTGCCGGCCGCGAGATCCGCCGCGTGAGCCGTCGTGCCCGCAATCGTCCAGACGATGCAGGCGGCAAACCAAACCAGCCGGTCGGGCATTCTCAGGATTCC
Source organism: Pseudomonadota bacterium (assembly GCA_023432885.1). Classification (GTDB taxonomy): domain Bacteria; phylum Pseudomonadota; class Alphaproteobacteria; order Rhizobiales; family Xanthobacteraceae; genus Bradyrhizobium. The sequence goes on from JAEZEU010000454.1 coordinate 545, forward strand.
AATCGTTGCATCCGTCATTCCGGGGCGATGCGAAGCATCGAACTCAGGTGCGCAATTGCTTAGCCTGAGAATATCGAGATTTCCGGGTCTGGTCCTGCGGACCATCCCGGAATGACGCGCTCAAGACAGAGGCCGCGGCGGCTCCTTGAAGCAACCGCAGCCTCCGATGGTGCGCACGCCTACTTGCTGTAGCTGATGCGATAGATCGCACCGGCCCAATCGTCGGCGACGAGGAGTGAGCCGTCCTTGGCTTGCACGATGTCGGCGGGGCGGCCGAGATAGCCTTGATCGCCCTCGATCCAGCCGTCGGCAAAGATCTCCTGCTTGGTATTCTTGCCATCGGGATCGGCGATCACCCGCTTGATCCGGGCACCCTGGTACTTATGCCGATTCCAGGAGCCGTGCTCGGCGATGAAGATGTTGTTCTTGTACTCGGCGGGGAACATGTCGCCGGTATAGAACTTCATGCCGAGCGGCGCGACGTGGGCGCCGAGCTTGGCGGCGGGCGGCGTGAACTCGTCGCACTTGTGCCCCATCGCGAACTTCGGATCGGGCAAGTCGCCCTGGTGGCAATAGGGATAGCCGAAATGCTCGCCGATCTTCGAGATCATGTTGAGCTTGTCGCTCGGCAAGTCGTCGCTGATCCAGTCGCGGGCATTCTCGGTAAACCAGTAGCGGCCGGTGCGTGGATCGACGTCGCCGCCGACGCTGTTGCGCACGCCGAGCGCCCAGATTTCCGCGTTGCCGGTTCTTGGATCGACACGGCGGATCTGCGACACGCTGGTCGGGGGGATGCCGACGTTGAAGGGCGGGCCGAACGGAATGTAGAACCAGCCGTCCTTGTCGGGCGCGAGATACTTCCAGCCATGCGCGACATAGGAAGGCATGTCGTCATAGACCACCTTGCCCTTGCCGAGATTGTCGATGTTGGCTTCGGCGTCCTCGTACTTGATCAGCTTGTCGATATCGATGACGTAGAGCGCGCCGTCCTGGAAGGCCAGACCCGTGGGCATCTTCAGCCCCTTGATGACGGTCTTGACCTCGCGCTTGCCGCCCTTGTCCGTGATGGCATAGACGTTGCCGAGATCGAACGTGCCGACGAACAGCGTGCCCTTGTCGCCCCACGCCATCTGCCGGGCCTGCAGCACGCCCGGCGCCCAGACTTCGATCTTGAAGCCCGGCGGCAGCTTTATCTTCTTCACCGTCGCGGCGAGATCGGCCTCCGAGGCGCCCGTCGGCGGCCCTGAAGGCGGCGCTAGGCCTTTTTGTGCTTCGGTCTCGTCGCCGAGGAACCAGTCGGGCGGTGGATTGGTCCAGAAGTCCTTGGTGCCCGACTCGTATTTCTTCAGCGCCCTTTGCTGCGCGGCGGCCTCACCGGCCACCCCGACCGCCAAGGTCGCTGCAAGCGCAATAACACATCCGTTGATAGCTGATTTCATCGCGTCACTCCCCTAAACCGCCAGAAGCCTGGCGTTATTGTTTTGAAGTCGAGAGACGAAACGTCAGTGAGCCTGCCTGAGCGATCAGACAGTAAAAAGCCTATCACATCCCAAGCGTGTGAGAAGCGAGAGGCTTGTCTCTGGCTCCGCGACGACCATGAAATTGCACCGAGTTGTCGCGACGCGGTTTTCTTTGAGACAATTTCGTGATTTGCACATTGCAGCGCAGCGACAGATGACCTGGGCCTGCCCCGGGCCCGTCACATCCGAAGCGTGAAAGACGCGGGCAACACGCGCCGAGGGTCGTCGCAAGTAAATTGGGAACCGTGTAGGTTCGGCCCATTGCATCGCAATAATTGATTACGGCGGAGGCCTGCGCCACAGCTTGCGCGGGGGGACACCAGGCCCTCTTCGGAAGAGTTGGACATCGCGCTATTCCGTGAGACCGGCTTAATCGCGCGGCCGTTCACGGTGGCACAGCCTTTGCCGAAGGTCAGCATTCGATCAGAAATCGGCAGGGGAAGTGTCCTGTAATGAACCTCTCATTGTCCCAAAGGGATATTGGCTGTCACGCAAACGACAAGGCACCTCGTATCGGAGCGTGGCCGCAGCTTCTATCGCGACGTTCCCGGGCGCTACGCCTGAGGCGGGGAGGCCCACGGTGGCTTCTCGCCGCGCTCCTGCTCGTGCTTGTTGCCGATGCCATGCTCGCGGGCCTGGCCTGGCTGATCGTCGGGTACATCGTCCGTTAGAGCGTCCGTAATATCGGTACGCAGCGTCAGGAACGTACCGGCGAGGTAGGCGACCTGGCTCGTCACAAGGCATGCGAGCGTGATCAGCACGCCCTCCGCTACCTGAAAGCCGTTGACGGCGAGAATAATAGCCGAACCAAACGCGATAATAGGGCCGGCGACCACATTGGCCCAAACCCGAAACAGCAGACCGACCGCCAGTCCAAGCAACGCGCTTGCTACCAAGGCCGTCAAAGCGACAAACATCACCTGATCCCCACGACAACGCCAACCCCGGCCGCTTTGATTGGTTGCGGACAGTTATGACGGTAATCGGCTTCAGGCATAGCGAGATGGGCCGCAACCGCCTTTCGACGTACGAGTAGCGTTAATCTTCACAAACTTAGACAAAATGACGATAATCGCCGGCCGCGATCATTTACGTCTGCCGTGGCGCAGAGCGGTTCCAGGGTCGAACGCGATTAGACGGTTCGAGCGCCAGGCAGGGGACCGCCCGAGGCGGCTCCGTGACGACTACTTCGCGCTGGGCGATAGCCTAGTCCGGATTGCCGCCCTTCCACTGCGCCAATCGCTGCGCTTCCGCTGAGCGGATCCTACCGCCGCGTCACCACCAGCTCTGCCGATCCGGCATTGTTCCTGTAGAAGAAGTCGTACAGCCCGGGGATGCCGATGACCGCGTCGTTGACGAAGATGAAGAGCTCGCCGTCGCGCGTCGCCCTGATCGGCGACTGAATGAGGTCATCGTCGGGGTCAGGGACAATGAACGTCTCCTCGCCGCCGACGCGGCCGAAGCGCAACACAACGTGGAACCAGTCCTGAGTTGTTTCGCGGCGCATCGGCACAAAGGCGGCGAGCTTGATGCGCTGGTACCATGATGGCGGATTGGCTGGAGAAAAGCCGCCGAGCGGGACGCGAATCCCATCATCGCTCCACGGCTCCGCCGGCTTGATCTCGACGAGATACCTCGCGCCTCTCTCGGCCATGATTCCCGTCGCCTTGCAGAAATCGGACGTGTTGAACCGGATGGGCCCGGAGGTCGCCCCTTTTTCCTCCAGCTTCCTCGTCTCGGAGCTCTCGACGCAGGTGAGCCCGGCGACATCCTGCACATTGAAAAGCAGATGGCTCGCAAGGCTGGCTCCGAGATAGACCAGCAGCACTGCGAAGAAGAGCGGTGCCCAGCGGTATTTGAGTCCCTCGTGAAAGGCGACGTAGGCCGGATGGGTGCGCAGCTTGTAGATGAAGTTGGCCGGCAGCGCCGAGGGCGCGTTGGGAACCCCGCGCCAGATCGTGCCCATATTGACCGAGATACGCCAGGCGATGCGCATTCCCCACAAGGTCAGGCCGCCGACCAGAGTTGCAAGCAGGACGAAAAAGACGGGTGCGCGCGCATAGCCGTCAATCCATGGCTTGGCAAAGCCGGGCAGGAACGCGCCCACCATGCGGACGAGATCCGAGATCCAGCGGAAGTGGCTGGTGAACTCGTCCTCGCGCGTGGCGGCGCTGACCAGCGGAAAAATCAGCAGCCAGAAGGTGGCGCCGACGGTCGCGAAGTAGACGATGCGGCGCTTCCAGATGTCATTCCAGACGTGTTCCTGCGCATCCCCGCGCATCTTCGCTTCGTCGTCTTCCTCAAGGCCGAACTCCGAAGGTGTCAGGATTGCGCCGTCGCTCTCGCGGACGACGTCGTAGACTCTCGGCAGGCCCACGGGGGCATAGGCGTGCGCGCGATTCTCGATGCGGCGGAAAGCGGATTCGTGGATCTTCGGCCGCCAGATGACGACCGTGTCGTCCTCGTTCTTTTTCTTGCCGTAGTTGGCATTGCACAGCAGTTCCAGCTTGCGCGGTCCGTAGCGATAGT
>JAEZEU010000483.1 GCA_023432885.1 Pseudomonadota bacterium
CAGACGTTCTCGCGCTTGATGGCGCCATCGCCGGCGAACTCGATGATGTGCAGGAGGCGGAATTCGAGCGGCCGGTCCCTGCCGTCGAGGCCAAACGGCCTGCCCGGGGCCTTGCCGCTCCAGACGGACTCGTCGACAAGAAAATTGTCGCCATAGAGTCGCTTCACGCAATCGACCTTGCCGTTCGAGAGATCGGCGAACAGCGCCTCGTAGAAGGGGCGCGCGGCTTCGCGGCCGTGGGTTGGTCCGGCCGGCCAGCCGACGATGTCGTGCTCGACATCGGACGCCAGTGTCGCCAGCACACCATCGATGTCGTCCCTGCCTCAAAGCCGAAATGCTCGTCGATCGTCCGATCCATCGCTTCGCGGGTGTTCGCCATAGCCTTCTCCGGTCCCCCTGGTGTATGCGATACGGATGGCTTGTAATGAGACAATTGTATCATATCAATACGAAGTATCGTTACGTCGGGGCGCGATCCGGCGTTTCCGGGCGACACCGGAGCGTCGGCGCGCGGGAGCTAGTGCGGACGGCAATTTGCATTAGAGTGCCGCCCGCGCTCCAACAACAAAAGGGAAGTTTCAATGGCACGCATCCGCTGTATCACCGAGATGGGCATGGGCGTCGACGTCCATGGAAAGGACGCCACCAAGGCGGCGAAACGCGCGGTGTCGGATGCGATCCGCCATTCCAGCCTCGGCTTCTTCCGCATGCTGGGCAAGACCGCGAATGACATGTTCGTCGATGTCACCATCGGCGTGCCGAACCCGGAAAGCCTCGACAAGGCGGCGGTAGCCAAGGAATTGCCTTACGGTACGGTGACGGTGAATGCCGTAAAGGGCGGGCTGGAGATCCCGGCCGAGCAGGGGACGGACTCCATTCTGATCGCCAATGCGGCCGTGATCGTCAGTTTCGACGACGACAAGGGCTAGGCGTTCGCGTTTTCCCGATAGAGAATGGCGCCGAGGCTGGACCGCCCCCGCGGTCCGGCGCGAATGGCCTGCAACAAGAAGAATCCTGGGAGGAACCCTTGGTACAAGACAGCAGCACCTACTGGAAGCGATCGCGCGTCGAGTTGCGGGCCGCAGGCTTCGATCCGGACCGCGCGGCGAATACCAGCGCCGTGGTCACCATCGCCAGCGCCTGGACCAATGCGCATCGCTGCAACAACCGCGTGCGCGGTATCGCCGACATGCTGGTCGAGATCCTCGGTGAGCGCGGCGGGCAGGGGCTCGTGGTCGGCGCGCCGGCAGTATCGGACGCGCTGACGCAGGGCACGCCGACGGCGGGATACAGCCTGGTATCGCGCGATGTCGTCGCCGACTGCATCGAGATCGGCCACTACGCCCACCATGGCGACGCCATGATCGTGATCTCGGGCTGCGACAAGACCGGTGCTGCCGCGCTGATGCCGCTGGCGCGCACCAATGCTTTCGGCCTCGTGATCTATCCCGGTACCGGCTCGCCGGGCCGGGTGTCGTTCGGGGCCTGGGCCGGCAAGGGCAATAACCTCACCATCATGGATTATGCGGAGGCGCGCGCCGCAAGCGAAGCGGGCCGCATCTCCGAGAAGGAGTTGCTGGAGGTCGAACGCAACGTGATGCCGGGCAGCGGCACCTGTGGCGCCATGTTCACGGCCAACACGATGAGCACGATTGCCGAGTCGATCGGCATGATGCTGCCGCGCGGCGCCTCGCATCCGGCCGACTACGGCGCCGGCGGCGATATTCACGCCGATGTTCGCGCGCAGGCGCGTGCGTCGGTCGATGCGCTCTATCGGCTGATGGAAGCCGGCATCCGGCCGCGCGACATCATGACCGAGCGCGCGTTCGAGAACGCAATCGCAACCGTCTACGCCATGGGCGGTTCGACCAACATGTATCTGCACCTGCTTGCGGTTGCGCGGGAGGCGCAGGTACCGATCACCATCGATCGCATCCAGGCGGTCGGCGAGCGCATCCCCCTGTTGGCCAATCTGCAGCCGCACGGACCGTTTGCCATGGGCAGCCTGCATGCGATCGGCGGCGTGCCGATCGTGCAGAAGGAGTTGTTGCGGGCCGGCCTGCTGCATGGCGATGTCATGACCGTCACCGCCAAGACGCTGGCGGAAAATCTTGCGACCGTGCCGACCCTGCAAGAGATCGGCAAGCAGGAGATCGTGTTTCCGGTGGCGAGCCCGATCGCGCCGCCGAACAATCACATCAGCGTGCTCAAGGGCAATCTCGCGCCGGAGAGCTGTCTGTTGAAACTCTCCGGCAAGACGCTGGAGAAGGGCGAATTCCGCGGTACAGCGCGCGTATTCGAATCCGAGGCGGATACGATGGCGGCCATCCGGGCCGACAAGATCCGGCCCGGCGACGTGATCGTCGTGCGCAATGTCGGCCCCGTGGGCGGACCCGGCATGCCCGAGATGGTGATGCTGACCATTCAGTTGCAGGGGCGGGGCCTCGGCGAAGACGTCGCGCTGATCACCGACGGCCGGTTCTCCGGCGTGTCGCACGGCATCCTGATCGGGCACATCTCGCCGGAAGCGGCGCGCGGCGGCCCGATCGCAGCCGTGCGGGAAGCCGACGTGATCGTGATCGATCCCAAGGCGCGCACGCTGACGCTCGAGGTTGGCGATGAGGAGATCGCCCGGCGCATGGCGGACTGGCGCGCACCCGAGCGAGCCGAGAAAGCGCGGCCGGGATCGGTGCACGACAAGTACATCCGCCTGGTCTCGTCGGCGCATTACGGCTGCGTGCTCTGACGGGCTGGGCTGCAGATCAGCAGATGACAACCAGGAGCAAGATGCGCTTCGATGTCGATACGCTGCGAGAGCTTGCGGGCGAGAAAACGTTCGCACGCGGCTTGGACTACTTCCGCGCCGGAGAGGTGCAAATCCTGTCGCTCAGCCCGAAACGGGTGGTCGCCCAGGTCGCGGGCACGGAGGATTATCGTACGGAGTTGACCGGGCGGGGCGACAACATTGACGGCCATTGCTCCTGTCCGGCGTTCAGGGATCAGGGTTTCTGCAAGCACATGGTCGCAACCGCGCTTGCGGTGAATGCCGCCGGGGATGCTGCGGAAGGAGAAGCGGCCGACGCGCTGGCGCGGATACGCAAGCACCTCAAGGCCAGGACGGCAGATCAGCTGGTGGACATGATCCTTGACCTGGCGGAGCAGGATCCGAACCTGTTCCGCAAGCTGGACCTGGAATCCGCCCTGACACAGGCCGACGACGCGACGCTGGAAAAGCAACTGCGCAAGGCAATCGATGCCGCGACGCGCACCGGAACCTATATCGATTACCGACAAGCGCAGCAGTGGAGCGATGGCGTCGATAGCGCGCTCGATGCCATCGAGGACATTGCCTCCGGGCCGCGCGCCGCCCTCGCACTCAAGCTGATCGAACGCGCGATCGCGAGAATTGCAGCTGCATCCGAGGCCATCGACGATTCGGACGGCCATCTCGGCGAACTGCTCGGGCGCGCGTACGACATTCACTTGGCTGCCGTGAGCGCGACCCGGCCCGAGCCGCTTGCCCTCGCGCGCGACCTGTTCACGCGCGAGATGGAAGACGATCCGGGGACGTTCGGGAATGTCGTCGTCGACTATGCCGAGGTGCTCGGCGATGCGGGTCTTGCCGAGTACCGGCGCCTCGCAGAAGCGGAATGGAAGAAGTTGCCTGCAAGGCCGGGCCGCGGGGGCGCCGCTGCGGACGGCATGGCTTCCGCGCACCGGTTGATCGAAATCCTGGATTTCTTCGCCGAGCAGGATGGTGACGCCGAGACGCGCATCGCCCTGCGCGCCAGGGATTTGTCCTCGCCGTGGAAGTATCTGCAGCTGGCGGAGTTCTGCCTCTCGCAGGGACGCCAGGAGGAAGCGCTCCGGCGCGCGGAGGAAGGGCTCTGGCAATTCGAGGATCGCAATCCGGACGAACGGTTGCTGTTCTTTGTAACAGATCAGTTGAGCAAGGCGCGGCGAAATGCGGATGCCGAGGCGCGTCTCTGGCAGGCATTTCAAAAGGCGCCCAGCTTCAGTATCTACAAGCAGCTCCGCAGCACGGGCGGCAAGCCGGCCACGCAGCGCGCTGTGGAGTTCCTGGAAGCCAGGCTGGGTGACAAGAAGCGCGATACTTGGCGTAATCGGCCGGACCTTTTGATCGAAATCCTGATGGATGAAAAGCGGTTCGATGCGGCGTGGTCGATCCTGCACAAATTCGGTGCTTCGGAACACGTGAAGCAAATGCTCGTTTCGGCCACTGACGTCGCTCATCCGCGCGAGGCGCTCGAATTCTATGCCGTCCAGGTCGAGCGCTTTGCAGCTTCCGCTGCCTATAAGGAGGCGATGAAAGTGATCGCTCGCATGGCGAAGTTGCGCAGCGCTGGAGAACAGGCGGCCTTCGTCATGGAGCTCAAAGTACGGCACGGCCGCAAGCGCAACTTCATGAAGCTTCTTGCTGAAAAAGCATGAAACGCAAGGGGCAGGCAGGCTCGCCGGGGAATCCGCCAACGCAGCCGTGATCGACGAGACTAAACCAAACGGTTGACTGTTATCCTCGACTTCGGCTATATTCAACCACATGGTTGAGTGTCAGACGCCGCAGATGAATTCGGTCTTTAACGCGCTGGGTAATGCCACGCGGCGGCAGATGCTCCGCGATCTCGTCTCGGGCGAGCGGACAGTCAGCGAACTGGCAGGTCCCTTTGCGATGTCGCTCGCGGCGGCCTCCAAGCACATCAAGGTGCTGGAGGGCGCCGGGTTGATCCGCCGCGAGGTGCGGGGGCGCAGGCATGTCTGCCGGCTCGATCCCGCACCTCTGGCTGGCGCGCATGAATGGCTCGGCTTCTACGAGCGTTTCTGGACCAGCCGGCTTGACCTGCTGGAGCAACTGCTCCGCGACGAGGACGTTACGCAATCAAGGACTCGCAAGGCGAAATTGAAAAACGGAGATTTGTGATGAATGCACCCGCCAGCCGCGATGCCTACGGTACGCTGATCGAGCCGACCACGCTGAAGATCCAGCGCCTGCTGCCGGGACCGATCGAGCGCGTCTGGGCCTATGTTACCGACGGCGAACTGCGCCGCAAATGGCTTGCAGCGGGCAAGATGGAGATGAAGGCCGGCACATCCTTCGAATTCGTCTGGCGCAATGACGAACTCACCAATCCGCCGGGCAACAAGCCGGAAGGCTTTGGCGATGAGCATCGGATGATGAGCCGCATCACGGAGATCGACCCGCCGCGCAAGATCTCATTCACCTGGCGCGACAGCGGGGATGTCACGATCGAGCTGGAGGAGAAAGGCAAGGACGTGCTGCTGACGCTGATCCACCGGCGGTTGCCGAGCCGTTCGACCATGCTGATGGTCGGCGCTGGCTGGCACATGCATCTCGATGTGCTGGTGGCGCGGGCCCGCGGCGAGGAGCCGGCGCCGTTCTGGGACGGCTGGCTCAAGCTAAAGCAGGACTATGACCATCGCTTGCCGCCGGAGTGACGCGGCAAGGCGATGCGTGAACAGCAATCAACAGGAGATTTGCCATGAAACACGACGTCGTTTCGCCACAGCAGTGGCAAGCCGCGTGGCAGCAATTGCTCGTCAAGGAGAAGGAGCTGACCCGCGCTCGCGATGCGCTGGCCGCCCAGCGCCGGCGCATGCCGTGGCAGGCCGTCGAGAAGAACTACGAGTTCGACGGACCCGACGGCAAGCTGAGCCTGCTCGATCTATTTGACGGACGCCGTCAGCTGATCGTCTACCGCGCCTTCTTCGAGCCGGGCGTGCACGGCTGGCCGGAACATGCCTGCATCGGCTGCTCGCTCGGCGCGGACCAGGTATCGCATCTCGCTCATCTGCATGCGCGCGACACGACGCTGGTCTATGCCTCGCGCGCACCGCAGGCCGACATTGCGCGGCTGAAGGCGCGGATGGGATGGGAGCATATCCCCTGGGTTACCATTACCGACGCTTTTGACGCCGACTTCGGCGTCGATGAATGGCATGGCCACAACGCATTCATCCGCGAGGGCGATCGCATCTTCCGCACCTACTTCATCAACAACCGCGGCGACGAGGCGATGGGCAGCGTCTGGAGCTACCTCGATATCACCGCGCTCGGCCGCCAGGAGGAGTGGGAGGACTCGCCGGGAGGGTATCCGCAGAGCCGGCCGTACAAATGGTGGAACTGGCACGACATGTACGTTCCCGGCGCCGCGCCCGACCCGAAATGGGTGGCGGTGTCCGACGCAGGAGAGGCGGCGTTCCGGAACAAAGAGGCCTGATCCGCCCAGCGTGCGGCAGAGGCGTGTGATTGCCGGGAGAGACGACATGAGCGAAGCCAGTGCCGGCATGCGCGGCCGCAACGCGGTGCCTGAAGATGGCAGCGCAGCGACAGGCGCCGCCGACCTCCTGTATCTCGCCGCCGCGCCGACCTTCGCCATCATGGCGCTGCTGACAGGCACCCTCGGCAGCGGGCCAGCGGATGCGTTGTGTTCGATGGCAGGCGCCTCTCAGCTCGGCGGGATGACGCCCATGTATCTCTTGATGAGCATCTTCCACGTGACGCCCTGGCTGAAGCTGATCGCGGGGCGGGGCAGCGCAGCCGGCCGATCCTGATCCTGCAATCGAAACCGACATGGCCCGCTGCAACGCCTCCTCGAAAGGATAGCATGAGCAACGCCTTTGCCGGCGGACGCGCTTGGGGCCGGGACGAGCCGGCCATGACGAAGCGTCACAACTGATGACATTTTTTCCGCACCGGGATGTCGTCTTTCGCGTCCCTCGTTCGTCCTGTGTTCCGAGAGCAGGAACGGAGAAGAAGAATGAGCGCTTCGAACTATCGCTGGGTCATCGTCGCCGCGGGCGGCTTGCTCGGTTGCGTCGCTGTCGGCGGCATGTTTTCGCTGCCGGTCTTGCTGCAGCCGATCGCCCGGGACACCGGCTGGTCGGTGGCGGGCATCTCCAGTGCGATGACCATCGGGTTTCTCGCGATGGGGTTCGCCAGCATGATGTGGGGCACGTTGTCCGACCGGTTCGGACCGCGGCCGGTGGTGCTGACGGGCTCGATCGTTATCGCGGCGTCGCTGGCTCTGGCAAGCCGCGCCACTTCGCTGATCGAGTTCCAACTGCTGTTTGGCCTATTGGTGGGGGCGGCGACGGCGGCGATCTTCGCGCCGCTGATGGCGACGGTCACCGGCTGGTTCGATACCCATCGCAGCCTTGCGGTGTCACTGGTGTCCGCCGGCATGGGCATAGCGCCGATGACGATGTCGCCGATGGTCGCCTGGCTCGTCTCCAGCCACGACTGGCGGACCACCATGCAGATACTGGCCGCCGGCGTCGCCGCTATCATGATTCCGGTCTCGCTGCTGGTGCGC
>JAEZEU010000342.1 GCA_023432885.1 Pseudomonadota bacterium
AGCATGATCCATTCACGGCAGGTGCCTGGCGTCGTTAGCCCGTTTGACGGGCTGGACGTGCCTTGGCTGCTGAAGATGCGCGCCGAGGTCCGGCGCGACCACCCCTTCCTGATCTGGGCGCCGTTCGATGCCCCGCCGCGAAAATGGAGCTACGGCGAATTCCACGAGCGTGTCGGCGCGCTCGCAGCAGGGCTTGGTAAGCGCGGCGTTCGGCAGGGCGACCCTGTCCTGATTCATCTAGACAATTGCATCGAGCTGTTGCTGGCGTGGTTTGCCTGCGTCGAGATCGGCGCCATCGCCGTCACCACCAACACGCGCTCGGCCGCGGCCGAGATGGAATATTTTGCCGGCCATTGCGGCGCGGTTGCTGCGATCACGCAGCCGGCATATTCCGAGCTGGTGGCGACGAACTGCAAGGACCTGCGGTGGATGGCGCTGACCTCGCACGATGCGGGCGCAGCGCCAAAACAGGCGCCGCAGCGTGGCGAAAGTTTCGAGTCACTGTTCGCCGACAGCGCCGACCGCCCCCGCCGCGCCGCCGATCCGCTCGCACCCTGCAGCGTGCAGTACACATCGGGAACCACGTCACGGCCGAAAGCGGTGCTGTGGACGCATGCCAACGCTCTGTGGGGCGCCAAGGTCAACGCCGCGCATGAGGACCTACACCAGGGCGACGTGCATCAGATCTACCTCCCGCTATTCCACACCAATGCACTGGCCTATTCCATGCTGGCGTCGCTCTGGGTAGGCGCCACCTGCATCATCCAGCCGCGCTTCTCCGCAAGCCGCTTCTGGCCGATCGCGCTGGAGCACGGCGCAACCTGGACCTCGACCATTCCGTTCTGCATGAAGGCGCTCCTTGAGGGCGAGATCCCGAAACACCACAAATTCCGGCTCTGGGGCACCGCGATAAACGAGCCGCCGCCCTTTGCCGCCTTTGGCGTGAAGATGATCGGCTGGTGGGGCATGACCGAAACAATTACCCACGGCATCGTCGGCGAGGTCGATCAGCCCAACACGCCGATGTCGATCGGCCGCGCCGCGCCGGAATACGTCATCCGCATCACGGACGACGACGGCTCGCCCACAAAGGTCGGCGACACCGGCAACCTCTCGATCAAGGGCATACCGGGCCTGTCGCTGTTTGCCGAGTACCTGCACAACGAAAAGGCCACGCGCGAGAGCTTTGACGAGCACGGCTTCTTCCTGACCGGCGATCGCGTCACGCTCCTGGAAAATGGCTTCGTCAAGTTCGGCGACCGCGCCAAGGACATGCTGAAAGTCGGCGGCGAGAATGTCGCGGCCTCCGAAATCGAGCAGGTGATCGCCGTCATCCCCGGCGTGCGGGAGACCGCGGTGGTCGCCAAGCATCATCCGATGCTGGACGAGGTGCCGGTCGCGTTCATCATCCCGCAGGACGGCGTCGCAAAGCTGCCGCCGGACCTGCATGACAATGTCATGGCCGCCTGCCGGAGCGCGCTTGCCGACTTCAAGGTGCCGCGCGAGCTCCGTTTCGTCGACGACATGCCGCGCTCGACGCTGGAAAAGGTTGCGAAGGCGGAGCTGAGAAAGCTGCTGGGGTGAAGTGCCGGCGGCGCGCCTTTCCGGGCCATGCGCAGCATCGAACTAGGGAGCAGCACTTACGCCCCCTCGAATCTGGGATTTCTTCTTCACGTTCCGCGTGCCGCGGAATGACGGCGTTTAACCAATCCCCACTGCCACGGGGCGGAAGGCCTGCAGCAGCTGCTGATCGATCTTGCCGCCCATCTCTTCCATCATCGTGAACGCCTTCAACCGCGTATAGGGCACCCGGTAGGCGCGGTTCTCGACCAGGGCGGCATAGATGTCGACGATGGTGGTCAGCCGCACGATGTCGGAAATCTCTTTGCCGGACAGCGCGTCGGGGTAGCCCGTCCCATCGAGGAACTCGTGGTGGTGCAGCACCACGTCCAGCATTTCTGCGGGGAAGCCGCCCTGCGCAACCAGCGCCTCGTAACCTCTGCGCGGATGCGAGCGCACGGTGGCGCGCTCCTCTTCCGTCAGGCCGTCCGGCTTTTCTAGGATCGCGAGCGGGATAAAGGCCTTGCCGACGTCATGCAGCAGCGCGGCGCGGGCAAGCCTGCGCTGGTCGTCCTCGCGCATGCCAAGATCCTGGGCAAAGGCAACCGCAAAGCCGGTCACGAACAGGCAGTGGCGGTAGCTTGCATGGTGATGGCAGCCGACCGTGGTCAGCCACTCCCGCAGCGAAGAATGCTTGATCGCCTTGATGATTCTGGTTTCGGCCTGGACGATGTCCTCAAACTTCAATGGCTGGCCGGCCGGCAGCTTGTCGAAGATCCTGACCATCACCGCATGCGCGGCTTCGACGCCGCGGTTCAGGCTCTTGCCGCGGTCGGTCTCGTCATACTCGCTCGCATCGGAAAACGCGGCGCGGATGCGCTGCAAAATTCCCTGTGCGTCGAACGGCCGCCAGATCGTGTCGGTGGCGCCAAGCGCCCAGGCCTGCATGGCGCCATGATGCAACGCATCGGCCAGCACGAACAGGCGAGGCACTTCGCGATAGGCGTCGCTGCGCAGCTTGTTGCGCACCATCTGCACGCTTTCCGGTGAACGCAGGTTGATGTCGACGACAACCCCGGAGAGTTCCTCGGGCTTCTCCGGAATTTCCGAGGTGGCTACGGTTTTGACTTCACCGACGGATTCAAGAATCGTGGCGAGTTCGCTGCTGCTGTCGGTCCGATCGGATGCGAGCAGCAGGCGGCGCTTTGTCGTCTTTTTGGCGGAAGCGGTCATGAACCCCTCGGGTAACGCGTAGCATTGCTGGCCGAAGGCTACCGGAGGATGCGTTCCCCTTACCTTAAGGAGCGTCGTGAATGCCGCCTTGCGGCGATGGCTAGAAGTTTAGCGATCACCCGCGGAAGCGGGTGATCCAGTATTCCAGAGGCCGTTGTGGGTGAGCCGAGAGGCAGCGGCGAACTGGATGGCTCGCATGCGCGCGGGAGGCATGACCCGCGCGAATGCGGCCGCGAAAAAAATCCGCCGGAGAAATCTCCGGCGGATCATTGCCGCCTCGCGATGTATCCGCGGCCTACGCCTTCATCGCCGCCTTCACCGCCTCTGCCGTGATCGGCAAGGCGCGGACGCGGGCGCCGCAGGCGTTGAAGATCGCGTTGCCGATCGCAGGCGCCACGACGGTCACCGCCGGCTCGCCGACGCCGGTCGGCTTGTCGCCATTGGCGATGACGTTGACGGCCACTTCCGGCACCTGGCTCATCCGCAGCGGCGTGTAGGTGTCGAAGTTGGTCTGCTCGATGCCGCCGTCCTTCAGCGTTGCTTTCTCATACAAGGCTAGCGAAAGGCCCCACAGCGCCGCGCCCTCGACCTGGGCGCGGATGTTGTCGGGATGCACCTGCATGCCGACGTCGGTGGCGACCGTCAGCTTCTTGACCTTGACCTCGCCCGAGGCGGCGACTGCGACATGCGCGACGCAGGCCGTCCAGCTTGCGGTCGCCCGCTCCTGCGACGATACGCAGGCCACCCCCATGCCCTCGCCCTTCGGCAGCTTGGTGGTGCCGTAACCGGCCATGCCCATCGCGGCGAGCAGGGTGTTGCGCAGACGCTGCGCACCGCCGTCGTTCTTGCCCTTACCGTCGAGCAAGGAGATGCGCAGCTGCGCCGGATCCTGACCGGTCGCATTGGCGATCTCGTCGATGATGCTCTCGACCGCCCAGAAGGTCCAGCCAGGCGCCACCGAGCGCAGCTGACCCGATGGGGTGGCGTTGTGCGCCATCTCGTTCTTGATCGCCCGCACATGATGGTTGGGCACGGTGTAGAAGAAGTCCGAGCCGTTCACCGTGAAGGCATCGAGCGGGCCCTTCTTGTCGACCGAGGGCGACAGGAAATCAGGGATGCCCCAACGCGCGGTCGGCCATGCCGAGACGACGTCATGGCTGAGCGCGACGACCTTGCCCTCGCCGTCCACGCCGGCCTTCACCTTCTGGTAGGTGAGCGGGCGCGAGAAATCCATCGTCATGTCGTTCTCGCGCGTGTAGATCACCTTGACCGGCTTGCCGACGGCTTTCGCCGCCTGTACCGCAGGCACCATCATGTCGGCGTCGAGACGTCGGCCGAAGCCGCCGCCCAGCCACATCTGGTGCATCACCACGAACTTCGGATCGATTCCGGCGGCTCCCGCTGCGATCGCGCCGGAGCGCGTCGCGAACTGGTTGCCGGAATAGATGTGCAGGATGTCGCCCTTGAACTCCGCGGTGGCGTTCATCGGCTCCATCGGCGCATGGATGTTGATGTTGGTGGTGTATTCCGCCTCCAACACCTTCGCCGCCGTACCGAAGGCCGCCGCTGGATCGCCGTCCTTGACGAAGAACTCCCCGGAATCGCCGAGGCCCTGCAAGCGCTTTGCTTCGGCAACCAGCGCCTCGCTCGACAGCTTCGCGTTCGGGCCATCGTCGTAGGTGACCTTCAACGCCTGGGCCGCCTTCTTGGCGTTGGCATAAGTGTTCGCGACTGCGACGACCCAGCCGGATGTCGTTCCTGTCTTGTCGTCGAGGGTGACGGCCTTGATGAAACCGGGCACCTTCCTGGCGCCGCTGTCGTCGACCGACTTCACCGTCGCGCCGAAGCGCACCGGCGGGGTGACGACCGCGCCGTGAGCCATGCCCGGCAGACTGACGTCGATGCCGAACTTGGCGGTGCCGTTGCTCTTGGAGGGGATATCGAGCTGCGGCACCGAGACGCCGATCAGCGTATACTGATCCGGCGTCTTCAGCTTGATCGCCTTCAATTCATCGGGCGTGAAGGTCTTGGTCGCCTTGCCGCCCTTGACAATCTCGGCAAAGCTGATCGACTTCTTCGACTTCGGATGCGAGATCCTGGAGTCGCGCACCACGAGCTCTCCGGCAGGCACACCCATCGAGGCGGCGGCGGCCTCCGTCAGCGCGATGCGACCCGCGGCGCCCGCGCGGCTCATTGCATCGAAGTTCATCATCGTCGACCAGCTGCCGCCGGTGATCTGGGCCCCGAGCACGGGGTCGTTGAACTTCGGATCGTTGGAGGCGAGCTGCACCCGCATGTCCTTCCAGCTGGCCCCCAGCTCTTCGCATACGATCTGGGCCATGGTGGAAGCGATGTGCTGGCCCATGTCGGCCTTGCCGCAGGTCACGGTAACGAGCCCGTCCGGCCCGATCGAATACCAGACGCTGGGATCGAAGCTGGAAGGTGCGGCTAGCGCCTGATCTGCACCGAGCAGACCGGGCACCGCAGAATAGCCAAGCGCGAGTCCTGCGGCGGCCGACGTGCCGACGAGGAAGGAGCGGCGGCTGAGATCGGTTGGCGCTGCTTGCGCGCTCTTCACGTGCTTGTTCATGTGGGCCTCCGCTCGTTGGCGGCATTGGAAGCCGTGCGCATGTCGGCGGCGGCGCGCATGATCGCCTTCTGGATCCTGGAATAGGTCATGCAGCGGCAGAGATTGCCGTCCATGTGCGCGACCACTTCTTCCTTGGTCGGATTGGAATTCTTCGCAAGCAGCGCGGCTGCCTGCATGATCTGCCCGGATTGGCAGTAGCCGCATTGCGGCACCTGTTCGGCGATCCATGCCTTTTGCAGCGGATGCTCGCCCTTGGCCGAAAGCCCTTCGATGGTCGTGATCTTCTTGCCGACCGCCTCGCCCACCTGCGTCTGGCAGGAGCGCACGGCCTCGCCGTTGAGGTGAACCGTGCAGGCGCCGCACAAGCCCGCGCCGCACCCGAACTTCGTGCCTGTCATCTGCAGTTGTTCGCGGATGACCCAAAGCAGCGGCGTGTCATTCGCCGCCTCGACGGACATATTCCGTCCGTTGATGTTAAGGTTGGGCATTTCCTCTCCCCTTCCGGTGTACGAGGCCGCTTACGGCGGCTCCTCACGTTCGGAACGGCTGGCGGCCCACCGGGTAAGCGGCCAACTGGCGAGCAGCATGATACCGAACCCCCTTGGAGGCAACGCAATTTGCAGTTGATCGAAGAAGAATATCATTCTCGCTCGGAGGCTTGTGCGTTGCGGCAAGTGCCGGC
>JAEZEU010000490.1 GCA_023432885.1 Pseudomonadota bacterium
AGAGGCATAGCCACGCTATCGACACCTTGCGATAGCCGATCAGGGCGAAGACCATGACGCCTGCCAGATGCGTTCCTACTCCGCTCGGACTTGTGTACAGGATGGGCACCGGACCAACCAGCTCGGGTATGTCCTCGCCCCAGTACTTGAAGAGCAATGATCCCACGAACATGGCGGGAAGGCTTACCAGCACGATCCTGTAGTAGCGAAGAACGATGCCGATCCGGCGCGCGTCCTCGAGCAGCAGAGCAATGAGGATGAAGGCAAAGCCGCCATAAATGACGATGACGCTGTCACGCAGGGCATTGAACCCGTACACGCCAAGGAACGGCAGCGTGCGCGCGAGGACCAACGCCATCAGCGCCAGCAGCAAGACGGCCGGCAGTGCCGCCGTTGCTGCGATACTGGCGCCGGCCCGAAAGAAGACGATGATTCCGCCGAGAAATGCGATCTCGCCCACGTAAAGCGGCGGGAAGCCGAGATAGGCGAAACCTTTCCCCATCAACGCATAGCCAAGCAGCACGACGCCCAACAGCGCGATGTACATGTCACCCAGGAAACGCTTGTCCCCCGCTACCCTTCTCAGCGGGCCAGTCACAGCTGCCAGCGTGTCGGGCATTGTTTCAATCGGCTCATCGTTTCGGGGAGATGCCTAGAGCATTATCAACCGGAGTCGGGCTGACGACCGTCCCGGATGAGGCCTTCACGCGCGATCCTGCGCCGGCGATCACCCAAGCCATCGCGATTGCGGCGCCGACGGCCCGCGCCAGGTTGGCGATCAAAAGAGCCAGACAGGCACCGAGCAAGCCCAATCTGCCAATCAGGGCGAAGGCCAGCACTGCCGCTATGGCAACCGCCAGCACGTTGACCAAAGAGCTGAGCCTGCCGGCCTCGATGCCGAGAAGCGTCTTGTTGATCATTTCAGCGATGTAGTCGAGCATGCCGGCCACCGCGAGGATCTGCAAACCGAAGGCGACGGAGAGATACGGCGATGATGGGCCATATGCCGTCCGCAGCAGCAGATCCGGCATCAGAACGGCCACCGCACAAATGAGCAGAATCGGACCCAGACCGAAGAGTATATAGCCAAAGGCTGCTCGCGACGCACCGATCGCGCCACCGGCGCGATACGCGTGAGCGGCGACCTGCGGCACGGCGTTGCCGATCCCGAAAAGAATCGGATTCATCATGTTTGCAATGTTCAGAGCGGCCTGCAGCGATGCAGTCGCTGCGGTTCCTGCAAGGGCCGCCAGCACCCACGGAAAGAGCTGAACGCGGGTAAGCACCAGCTGGTAACTGATGAAAGACCATTTGCCGACCGAAAGATACTCACATGCCAACAGCCACGCGTCGGCAAGACCTGGCCGTCCATATCGGAGCTTCGATGCATGCACGACGGCACCGACGACAAAGGTCGCCGACATCATCCAAAGCGCGGCCGGCAGGGTGATGGCATCGAGCCATGCAACGAGCGCAACCAGCAGGCCCTGTCCCACATAAGCGATACCATCGCCGGGCACTGCCTCACGATAGCGGAAATCGGCGAGCAGGCATCGCCGCGACGTTTCCTGCGCCTGCCAGCACAAATAGCATAGGCATGCCGGCAACACGATATTGTCGGCTTCCAGCAGCAGCGTACCGAGCCCTATGATCACGACCAGCATCAGCGCCAGGGCCGCGGCGAGCAACACCGTATTTCCGAGCAAGCGGCCCCGCTCCTCATTGCTTGCGAGACAGAGACGCAGCGACAGCGGATAGGAGATGAACGAATAATCGACGTTACGTAGGATGAAGATGGCGCCAAGGAAGAGCGCAAATTTTCCATAATCCTCCTCCGCGAGTCCACGAGCGAGCAGCACGTTCAGCAGGAAATTGCCGAAACTCACCACGCCTTGGTCAATAAGCGTCCACGACGCTCTCTGAATGAGAAGCTTTGTGCCCATCGGATGCCCTCGACAGCCTCTGCCCTGGCGGGTGGAGCGTTTCCTCCGCGCTATCGCGAATGCGGGTCGCAATCGAATCTTTGTTCCACTTCCCTTCGATCGCGCCAAATGGCGAGACCGATGCCGGCCAGCAAGGACGACAGCAACAACAGCCCGAAGATCACAAGTCCCTTCGGACTCGTCGGCGTATGATTCGGTACCGCCAGCTTGACGCCCTGGTCGTTGGCAATCTCGTACCGATCGCCTTCCTGCGGGTTCAGCGCCTCCAACGCGGCACGCTCCGCGTCAAGTTCGGACATGGCCTGCAAGGTCTTTGGATGCTTCTCGCCATAAACCGCCAACTGCTCCCGCAATGCAGCCTCGGCAGCCATTGCCTTGTTCAACCTGCCCTGCCTGACTTTGTCGCGAAGGTACTCGGTGACGACGGCGTTGACGACCTGCACGGCCTCCTCCGCGGAAGACGCGGTGAAGGAAACGGAAATGACGTATGAACGCGTGTCGTTCATCACCACAAGCTTGTTTCGCAGCCGGGCGACCGCGCGATCAAATGACGAACGGTTCAGCGTTTCCGGCAGCCACGCTGCCCGAAGCCAGTCAATCGGCTGCATCAACCATGAACGCGATGTGGCGGCCTTGGGATCGTTACCCAGTCGCGCTGCGACTGCCCGCAGGACTGTGTCGGAGCGGATCGCCCGCGCCTCGCCGGTGACCATGGTCGCGCCATCAATGCTCGCCCTCGCAACGGCCTTCTCCTGCTCACTGGAGAAGAGACTCGGATAAATGAGCGCTTCCGCCGAATATTGGCGCGGCAGCAGCGGCATGACGATGCACCCGAACACAAGGGCCGCCGCAACACACCTGGCGATGAACTTTCGGTGCTTTACTATCGACGAAAGCGTGCGGACGGCGAGATCGGCATAGTAATCCCGATAATCCCAGGACTTGGGCCGAGGATTGGGACGCTTCCCTTGCGGCGTAGCAAAATCAATTTCGAACGGTGAGTTCATGTGGATTCAATATCCGACTGGTGCTCCCAGCGAAGCAGCGCTTAGGGCGACGCTCTGGCGGCAAAGGGGCTACCTCTCGAAGGCCGGACACAAGGTTGCACACCGTGCCGGCCGCGCACGGCTCCCAAGGAGGTACCCCCGACGTTTCGTTGACTTGGCACACTGCCGCCGACAGGCTTTACATTGATTGGCGGGCAGACAGCTCAACTTCGCCGCGCGGATGAGAGCAGAGCGACGGCCGGGCAACCTTCGCTCGTACCGGTGCAACGCAGGATGACGGTGCGCCGAACGCCGCCCGTTGGTTCACTTTCCGGAGGCCGCTGAGATGAAGACAGTTCTGTTCTGCGGCGGCCTCGGGACACGCATCCGCGACATATCCGAAAGCATTCCCAAACCGATGATCCCGATCGGGGACAAGCCGATCCTCTGGCATCTGATGAATTACTACAGCCAGTTTGGACACAGGGATTTCGTCCTTTGCCTTGGCTACAAGGCAAACGTCATCAAGGAATACTTCCTCAACTACAAGCCGCAGACCTACGCCGACTGCATCGTCAACGGCTTCGGCAACCGGGTCGAAATCCTCGGCGATCCGCAGCAAGACTGGCGTATTGCCATGATCGACACCGGGGTTTGGCGCAACATCGGCGAACGGTTGTGGGCCGTGCGCGAACAAGTGGCGGGCGAAGAGATGTTCCTCGCCAACTACAGCGACGGTCTTTCCAACGTCAATCTGACGCAAATGATCGCGACCTTCCGTGCGAGCGGAAAGATTGCGTGCTTCACGGCGGTGCGGCCATCGTTCAGTCTGCACCTCGTCGACATGCTGCCCGATGGAAAGGTTGAGCGCATCCGCGCAAGTCAGGACGCAAATCTCTGGATCAACGGTGGATTCTTTGCCTTCCGCAAGGAGATATTCGACTACATGCGCGAAGGCGATGAGCTCGTGGAGGCGCCGTTCCGCCGCCTGATCGAGGCCGACCAGCTCCTGGCCTTCCGGCACGAAGGCTTCTGGCGTCCGATGGACACGCTGAAGGATAAGCAGGTACTGGAGGATCTCGTCGAGAAGGGCACGATGCCCTGGCTCCTCAATCCCGCCTCCTCGATCCCCGCGGTCGAGGCCGAAAGGAAGGCTGGATGAAGCTCATCGAATTAGCAGATCCGGGCGAACGCCTGTCCGTTCTTTGCATTGGTGCGCATTCGGACGACATCGAAATCGGCGCCGGCGCGACGATCCTCGGCTGGATCGGGCGCGGCGTCCGCTTGGATGTGCACTGGGCCGTGTTGAGTGCATCTGGTCCACGCGCCAAGGAAGCGCGATCCTCCGCCGAAGCATTTCTGGCCGACGCAGCCCGGCGGGTGATCGAGCTGGCTGAATTCAAGGACGGCTTCTTTCCCTACCAGGGCGCCGAGATCAAGAATTGGTTCGAGGCGCTGAAGCTGCGCATCTCGCCCGACGTGATCCTTTGTCATTCGCGCAACGATGCGCATCAGGATCACAGGGAAGTGTCCATGCTGACGTGGAACACGTTCCGCGATCACACCATCCTCGAATACGAAATTCCCAAATGGGACGGCGACTTGAGCCAGCCGAACGTGTTCATCCCGGCCAGCAAGGCTCTGATGGAGCGCAAGGCAAAGTTGCTTCACGACCACTTCGGCACGCAACGCTCGAAGGACTGGTTCGACGCACAGACCTTCATGGGGCTCGCGCGGCTGCGGGGGGCGGAATGCCGGGCACCGGACGGATTAGCGGAAGCCTTTCATGCACGGAAGATCATGGTGCAGTAACGAGGTAGATGATCATGCGAGTAATGGTGACAGGACACCTGGGGTACATTGGAACGGTGATGGTCCCCATGCTGCTGAGGTCCGGCCACGAAGTGGTCGGCCTCGACAGCAATCTCTATGAGGGTTGCACCTTTGAGGCGGGAGGCAGCATCGCGTCTGTGCCGCATATCCGCAAAGACGTTCGCGATGTCGTGTGCGCAGATCTCGAAGGGTTCGACGCCATCATCCATCTTGCAGCACTGTCAAACGATCCGCTGGGAAATTTACACCCTGACCTCACCTACGATATCAACCACCACGGCAGCGTGCGGCTTGCCAAGCTCGCCAAGGAGGTCGGCGTCCAGCGTTTCCTGCTGGCTTCGTCGTGCAGCAATTACGGCCAGGCGGGCGAGCTCATGCTCGACGAAACCGGCACGCTGAACCCCGTCACCGCCTACGGCATATCCAAAGTACGATCGGAACGCGACATATATCCGCTTGCTGACGGCAAGTTCTTCCCGACCTATTTGCGCCCAGCGACCGCCTACGGGCTCTCGCCGCGCATTCGCTTCGACATCGTGCTCAACAATCTGGTCGCCTGGGCGGTCACCACACGTCTCATCTATCTGAAGTCGGATGGATCGCCTTGGCGGCCGATCGTCCACATCGAGGACATTTCTCGCGCCTTCATCGCGGCGCTCGAAGCGCCGGCGGACGTCGTCTCCAATCAGGCATTCAACGTTGGCCAGACCGCTCACAATTACCGGATTCGGGATATCGCCGAGATCGTCGCTGAAGTGGTCCCGGGCTGCCGGGTCGAGATCGCCCCTGACGCCGGTCCAGACACGCGGTCCTACCGCGTCAGCTTCGACAAGATCAGACGGGAGTTGCCTGGCTTCCAACCCCAATGGGATGCGCGGCGCGGCGCCGAGCAGCTCTACAATGCCTACCGTCAATCAAACTTGACGCTCGAGGAATTCGAGGGGCCGCGCTACCAGCGCATCGGTCACATTCGGAAGCTGATCGCCGACGGCGTCCTCTTTGAGGATTTGCGACATCGTCGAGCCTCCGGGAGCCAGGCGCAACGCAATCTTGCTGCGATCAGCGGCTAGACGGAGGCGAATGATGATATTCACCGAAACCAGGCTCAAAGGCGCCTTCGTCATCGACCTTGACCGCAAGACGGACGAACGAGGGTTCTTTGCGCGGGCCTTCTGCCAGAACGAGTTCCGCGACCACGGACTGAGGAGCGTGATCGCGCAGGCCAACGTTGCTTCGAACGCCACCAAAGGCACCGTACGCGGCATGCATTTTCAATATCCGCCGGCCGCGGAAACCAAGCTGGTCCGATGCACGCGCGGCGCAATCCTCGACATCATTGTCGATCTGCGTCCTGAAAGCCCGACCTATTTGGAGCACATTTCCGTCGAGTTGAATGAAGACAACATGACTGCGCTTTACGTGCCGGAGCGCTTCGCGCACGGCTATCAGGTGCTGCGCGACGGCACGGACACGAGCTATCA
>JAEZEU010000507.1 GCA_023432885.1 Pseudomonadota bacterium
CTGGAATGATGGTGATGAAAATCCCCGCGAACAGGAAAGCCACTTCCTGGATTGGGGTCCACGCGAAGGCATTTTCCACGCGAATTGTCTTGGGCGTTGTCCGCCAGGACAAATAGCCGATGACCAAGAGAACCGCGTCCCTGACCAATGCTTCCAGGCTTACCGTTACGCCCAGCCCAATCGGAATCTGAACGCCCGACTTCCATAGGCCACTGCCAAGTACTGCAACCAGGATGCCCGCCAGATATAGAACGTTATGCAGTCCCTCCATCCTCAATTGACGTGGGACCAAGCTCGTCGGCCAATCCGCGCATTCCTTCCGCCAATGATAACGATCCACGAAATAGAACAGGATCAGAAGCACAGTGCTCGCAACGGCCATTGGCGGAAGCATGGCTGTCATCGTCCAGAGAAAATCCACACCCTTCAAAAAGCCTATGAACAGGGGCGGATCGCCGAGAGGAGTCAGTGATCCTCCAATGTTCGCCACGAGGAAGATGAAAAATACAAAGACGTGACGATTGCGGTGACGGTCCTGGTTTGCCCGGATCAGGGGGCGGATCAGCAGCATGGATGCGCCGGTGGTTCCGATGAAACTGGCAGCCACCGTTCCGACGCCGAGGAGCGCGGTGTTGGTTGTCGGGTTTCCGACGAGATTCCCTACCAGTTGAATCCCTCCTGCTACGACAAAAAGCGAGAACAGAAGGATTATGAAAGGGAAATACTCCAATGCCGCCGTGTGGAGGAGTTCCGTCGCGGTGACCAAGAGACCGAAAGAGAAGGCGCACGGCGCCAGCAGCGCGGCAGCCCAGAACGCGGCGATCTTGCCGAAATGATGCTCCCAGAACTTTGGTGCAACCAGCGGAAAGATTGCGATCGACAGGAGCATGCCTACGAAAGGCAGCCCCCACAACAGGCTAAGCTGTGAGCCGACCAGGTGAGACCCGTCGCTTGCATAGGCCGCCCCGGGAACGAAGGACGCGAAAAGAACGCCCATCGTCGAGAATCGCTTCATTTCGCGCTTCAAACCGAAAAACGGGCCTGAGTTATTCCAATAGGTCGCTGGTTTCATGTGATTAGGAATCTGAACGGCGTCCATCGTAGTGCAGCCTGGCGAGTCCGGCCAAGGCGATCAGAGCCGGAAGCGCAAGCAAGAAAGCAAAGGGAGGTTCAAGTGCGCCTAGCCACTGCTCAAGATCATTTTGCCAGTTCTCTCCCCATCCGCGGACTTCTTCCATCTGTTCGACGGCAGTAACAAGTTGTCTGGACGAGTGGAAGATCGAAACCTCTGCGATGGCCAATAGCCGACCTGGGACCAAGCAGTCCCTCCTAAGCGAGCGTCACCGATTTCACCATGCGGCCAAGTGCATCGCGCCATCGAAAGCGGGGCGGTCCGATTAGGTTCCGGAACGGCGTTCCTGCCGCCTCGATGCCCGATCTGCACAAGCTACGTCCGGCTGGGAAGCTGCCGAAGCTCGGAGATGACGGCGGAAACAATCCATCGCGGAGCAAACCGACACGGTTGTTTAGCGGAACCCTTCATCCGGCGACTCTTCGCGGACCGGGTGGCGCGCAATGATCGGACGGGACCGGAAAGATCACGCGCCCGATCCCGCTGCCGGCGCTGGAACGAGCGGGGCGCCGCCGACCGAAACGGGGCCTACCGGCTTGGGCAGTGGCGGGGGGCTCGGGGGCGTCCTTCGCTGCGTCCGGATGATCCGGGCGCGAGGATTTGAATGCGGGATGCTGGACGTCGTCAGCGGCGACATGGCTCCGTGCAGCCCTTCCACCCGCGCGGCCAGCGAGGAGAGCTGACGGGATATTCTTTTCAAATCCGCCTGCTGGCTTCCGGAGTTCTCCGTCAGCGCCACCAACGTCGTCGCGTTCTGCTGCTGCGACAGCTGAATATCCCTCAGCGCTGCGAGGACGACGGGATCCGGGGTCGGAGCCGAGGGCGGCTTGGGTGGTGAGGGCACAGCAACGCGATCGGATTTCGGCGAAGCGAAGCGATTGAAAACCGGCAAGGAGAGGTGGTCGAATTTGGGCAACGAGAGGCGGTTGAAGTTAGGCAGGGGAACGCTGTCAAAACTCGGCAGGAAGTTGGCGGTGGCTGCGCCGATGATGGCGAGGGCGGCGAGCGATATCAGTGTCACCGTCACGCGGCTCGAACCCACCCGCTGTATCGCCTCGGGCGGCTGGTCTGTTTGCGTTTTCTCGTCCGGTGCTTCGGTCACCTGCGCTCCCTATGTCAGCCCAGTCGCAAACCTCTTCCCCGTCACCGATCAGAAACAAAAGGCCGCTGCGTGAAGCATCGAGACGACTCTCGCGAGAGCCCGGCCGATTTCAGCTTAAATCATGAGCTTATATGGTTAATGATCGGTTATTCTGCGCTGTGATCGCGGCGCGCCCCTCCATGCGGCGGAATTCCCGAAAACTTCAGGATACCTGGGCCGGCCGCTGCTTTCCCGAGCCGTTTGCCGGCGGCACAGGGCTCGCCCGGTGTGCGATCAGCATATTCTTGATCGCCTCCGCCGGCTTCGGCGGGCTGAACAGGTAGCCCTGCATTTCCGAACAGCCGAGCTCACGCAGGATGCGCTGCTGCTCGGGCGTCTCGACGCCTTCGGCCGTCGTCGCCATGTTGCGCTCGGCGGCGATATTGACAACCGCGCGCACGATTCCGGCCGAGCCGTCAGGTTCGGTGATGTCGGAGATGAAGCAGCGATCGATCTTGATCTTGTCGAAGGGGAAGCGCTTCAGGTAGCTCAGCGACGAATAGCCGGTGCCAAAATCGTCCAGTGCGATGCGCACGCCGATGGCGCGCAACTGGTGCAAGATCGCAAGCGCCGTGTCATCGTCGCGGATCAACACGGCCTCAGTGATCTCCAGCTCGAGACGCGCCGGCGCAAGGCCCGAAGCGGCGAGCGCTGCGATCACCTTAAGCGCCAGTGTGCCGCTATTGAACTGCACCGGCGAGACATTGACTGCGAGCCTGACATGCGCCGGCCAATTTGCCGCTTCCTGGCAAGCGGTAGCGAGCACCCATTCCCCGAGCTGGTTTATCAGGCCCGTGTCCTCCGCGATCGGAATGAACTCGGCGGGCGAGATCAGTCCGCGCTGGGGATGACGCCAACGCACCAGGGCCTCGCAGCCGGTGATCGTTCCGTCCTGCAGACTGAGGCACGACTGATACCAGACCTCGAATTCGCCATGGGTGAGGGCCTGCCGCAAATCCGTCTCCAGCTGCCGGCGCGCGCGGACCTGGGCGTCCATCGCTGGTGCGAAAAAGCGGTGGGTGCGCCGGCCAGCGGATTTGGCGGCATACATTGCCATATCCGCGTTCTTGAGGATCTGGTCGAGATCGCGGCCGTCCTTCGGCGCGAGCGCAATGCCGATCGAGGCGTCGGTGGTGACCCGGTGGCCAAGACAGTCAAATGGCGTACGGATCGCGGCAAAGATGCGCTCGACGAGATCGGTGACGTCGTCGGGATTGTGCACGCAAGTCTGGACGACGGCGAATTCGTCGCCGCCGAGACGGGCGACAAATCCAGTGTCCGCGACGCAGCCGCGCAGGCTCTGCGCCACCGATTTCAGGAGCTCGTCGCCGATGAGATGGCCGAGCGAGTCGTTGACGCTCTTGAACTCGTCGATGTCAATGTAGAGCACCGCAACCTGGCGGTCGGGCTTTGCGTACGGCAGCTCCCGTTTGATTTGCTCATGGAACAGGGCGCGGTTGGGCAGGTCGGTGAGCGCGTCATAATGGGCGAGGTGAGCGATGCGCTCCTCGATCGTGCGGCGCTCGGTGATATCTTCGTGCGTGGCGACCCAGCCGCCGTCGGGCAGGGGCTCGTTGACGACCTGGATCGAGCGGCCGTCCGGGGTATCGATCACCATGGCATTGCGCTGACGCATGTCGCGCAGCAGGCGATCGACATAGCGATTGACATCGCCGGTGAACGATCCCGTTTCCTTGCGATGGGCGACGACTTCGCGGAAGCTGCAACCGGGCTTGATGACGTCGGGCGAAAGGCCGTACATCTCGATGTAGCGCTGATTGCAGATCACCAGCCGCTGCGAGGAATCGAACAGCAGCAGGCCCTGTGTCATGTGCTGGACGGCCGTATCGAGGCGCTGCTTCTCCAGCCTCAGGCGGCGTTGCGATTGCCGATGTTGCTGCAACAGCTTGCGCACGACGAGGAAGAGCAGCGCGGCGATCGCCAGCACGGAGGCGCCAGCGACCGCAACCAGCATGGCGATCTGCTCGCGCCAATCGGCAAGCGCCGCCTCCGTGGTGGTGCTCGCGACGATGACCATCGGAAACCCGGTGAGCGCGCGCGAGGAGATCAGGCGGTCCTTGCCGTCGAGCGGGCTCGTCAGGCGCGAGTTGCTTACGGGCTGCTCGAACACCCGCTGCTGGACGGCGGGACCGGTCCGGAAATTCCTGCCGATCATCTCGGGGACATGCGGATGGCGGGCGATGAGAGTGCCATCGCGATGATGGATCGCGATGGCCGAGTCCGGGCCCAGCGCGACGGTGGCGAAGAACTTCTCGAAATTGGCTGATTCGACGCCGCGGCCTATGGCGCCGATGAACTCGCCATTCGGGGCGGCTATCTTGCGCACGATCACGGTCGTCCAGATTCCGGTCATGCGGCTGTACACCGGCTCGATCAGTATGGACGGCGCCCGCGGATCGGACTTGAAGGTCTTGAAATACGACCGGTCGGCCACATTGACGGGCGGTACGGGCCAGGCCTTCGACGTATTGATCAGCCGGCCTTCATCGTCGAACAGGTGCACGCCGCCGACATTGGACAACGCGCTCATCTTCGAGGCGAGCATGCGATGCGTCGCCTCGGTCGACATCTGGCGCTTGTAAGCTTCGGCCGACGCGATGCCGTTGGCGCCGATGTAGCCGATCAGGTCCTTCTGTATGACTTCGAAATCTGCGAGCTGCTGATCAAAATGATGCGCGAGGAGTAGCACGGTATTTTCCACCTCACGCGCGGCATTGTTCAGCGCGCGCTCGCGGAAATTTTCGGCCATCAGGGTGGCGCCGACCGCGATAGCTGCGATCAGGAGGACACCGCCGAGCACGAGCCAGCGTATTGGACCGCCAAGAAGGACTGCTATCGTGCCGGCAGACGCAGCATCGTTGTTCTTCATGTTTCAGTCGCAGCGAGGAGCAATCCGCAAGAAGTGGTTTGGGCAACCCTGACAGACCACACCGGTAATGCATCGACGTGGAGTTGCGGTTAGGAAGTCTGGTTAATGAAGTGTGAGTCGATATCGGCGCCAAAGCAGAAAATGCAGAACGAATTGATTGCGGCAGGCATCCATCATGTCGATCGTGTATGAACTGGGGTAGCCTCGACAGCAAGGTCACGCCGATCGAGACTTTCTCTGAAGTGAGCGCATGCGGCGGATACGTTTCGTCCCCGATCCGCCTCGGACGAGGCGACTTATTGCGGTCTTCTCACCGTGCGGTGCGCGCGCGGCTTTGCACGGACGACGCCGACCGTCTGGTCGCCGGGCGTCATGCCCTGGCCGGCGAAGTTGGGCTGATAGCCATCGCCATAGTAGCCTCCGCCACCGGGATAGTAGCCGCCGGTATAGGGATTCCCCGGTCCCTTGTTCTGGCAATTGGCGTTTGGATAGAAGAACGCGCAATAGCCGGGCTCCGAGATCACCTGCTGGGCCATCGAAGGAGCACTGAGGACGGACAAAATTGCTGCGGCTGCCCATAGCCTGAAGGCTGACATTGCATCCTCCGTCTGAAGCTGACCGGAACAGAACACCGGATCGCCCGGTTCAGTCCCGCAGCCTCCGGTCACACCGGCGTGACAGGCGCGAAGGGACGATCTCAGCCGTCTGCGCGGTAGTGCCCGGACTTGCCTCCGGTCTTTTCGACGAGATGGATGCCTTCGATGCGGATACCGCGCTCGACCGCCTTGACCATATCGTAGATGGTCAGGCACGCGACGGAGACGGCGGTCAGCGCCTCCATCTCGACCCCGGTCGGGCCCGTGACCTTGACCGTCGCGCGGACGATGCAGCCGGGCAGCTTTGCATCGGGCGCGATGTCGAGCTCGACCTTTGACAGCGCCAGCGGATGGCAGAGCGGGATAAGCTCGGAGGTGCGCTTGGCCGCCATGATGCCCGCGATCCTGGCCGTGCCGAGCACGTCGCCCTTCTTGGCGTTGCCGGAGACGATTAGCGCGAGCGTAGCCTCGCTCATCACGACGCGGCCTTCGGCGACGGCCACGCGATCGCTCGCCGGCTTTGCCGACACATCGACCATCCGCGCCTCGCCCTTGCTGTCGATATGGGTGAGGGTGCTGCCTTCGCTGGAAGGTTCCTCGTGCGGTTTCCGGGGCATCGCTCAGCGCGTTCCCGTGGCGCGCTGCGCGTCCGCGCGGGTCAGCAGCGCCCGCGTCGCCGCGGTGACGTCGGGCTGCCGCATCAGGCTTTCGCCGACCAGGAAGGTCGACATGCCGACGCGCGCGAGCCGTGCCAGATCGGCGGGGGTGAAAATGCCGCTTTCGCCGACCATCAGCCGGTCGCGCGGGATCAGCGGCGCCAATGCCTCGCTTGTTTCGAGCGTCGTCTCGAAGGTGCGGAGATTGCGGTTGTTGACGCCGATCATCGGCGAGCGAAGTTTCAGCGCACGATCGAGCTCGGCGCGGTCGTGGACCTCCAGCAGCACGTCCATGCCATGCGCGATCGCGGCATCCTCGATGTCGCGCGCCGCAGGGTCATCGAGCGCGGCCATGATGATCAGAATGCAGTCGGCGCCATGCGCACGGGCTTCAACCACCTGGTAGGTGTCGAACATGAAGTCCTTGCGCAGCACCGGCAAGTGGGTTGCCGCCCGCGCCGCCACCATGAATTCGAGATGGCCCTGGAAGGAGGGCGTGTCGGTCAGCACGGACAGGCACGCCGCGCCGCCGGCCTCATAGGCCTTCGCCAGTTCGGGCGGATTGAAGTCGGCACGGATCAGGCCCTTGGAGGGCGAGGCCTTCTTTACCTCGGCAATCAGCGCGTAGTCGCCGCGCGCAAGCTTTTCCCTGATGGCGCGAACGAAGCCGCGCGGGGCCGGCGCCGCCTTGGCCTGCGTCTCGACGCTGGCGAGCGGGTTCGCGCGCTTGGCGGCGGCGATCTCCTCGCGCTTATAGCCCTCGATCTTCTTCAGGATGTCGGACATCAGGAGGCCTCAGGTGTTGGAAACTGCGACCAGCTGCGTCAGCTTGGCGGCGGCAGCGCCGCCGTCCAGCGTCCTGGTACCGATCGCAACGCCTTCCTTCAAATCCTTCGCCTTGCCGGCCACCACGAGTGCCGCAGCCGCATTGAGCAGCGCCACGTCGCGATAGGCGCTCGGTTTGCCTTCGAGTACGCTGCGCAGCGCCAGCGCGTTGGCGTCGGCGTCGCCGCCCTTGAGCGAGCCGGGCGAGGACCGGGACAGGCCGGCGTCCTCCGGCGTCACCTCGAAGGTGCGGATGTTGCCGTTTTCCAGCGCAGCGACGGCAGTGGGGCCGGTGAGGGTGATCTCATCGAGCCCGTCGGAGCCGTGCACGACCCAGACCGAATCCGAGCCGAGGTTCTTCAGCACCTGAGCCAGCGGCTGCACCCATTGTTTGGAGAAAACGCCGACCATCTGCCGCTTCACACCGGCCGGGTTGGACAGCGGTCCAAGCAGATTGAAGATCGTGCGGGTGGCGAGCTCGACGCGGGTAGGTCCGACGTTCTTCATCGCCGGATGATGCGCCGGCGCGAACATGAAGCCGATCCCGGCTTCCTTGACACAGTTGCCGACCTGTTCCGGGGTCAGGTCGATCTTGACCCCGAGCGAGGCCAGCACGTCGGCTGCGCCCGAGCGCGACGACAGCGCGCGGTTGCCGTGCTTTGCCACCGGTACGCCGCTCCCCGCGACGATGAAGGCCGCGCAGGTCGAGACGTTGACCGAACCCGAGCCGTCGCCGCCGGTACCGACCACGTCGATCGCATCGGCCGGCGCCTGCACCTTGAGCATCTTGCCGCGCATCGCCGCCACCGCACCGGTGATCTCGTCGACGGTCTCGCCGCGCACGCGCAGAGCCATCAGCAGCCCGCCCATCTGCGAGGGCGTTGCTTCGCCCGACATCATGGCATCGAAGGCAGAGGCCGCCTCGTCGCGCGACAGGGTCGCGCCGGTCGCGACCTTGCCGATAATCGATTTAAGATCGTCCATCGCCCCACTTTCGAGTCGTTACTGGTTCGCGCCCGTTACCTGCGCGAAAGCGGCCTGGTTGATGCTGGTGCCGATGGCCTGCTCGATCTTGGTCACGTACTGGGCGACCTGCTCGTCGACCAATCCGCGCTGCAAGCTGTCCTGCAGCTTCTTGACCTCCTCGGATGCCATGTCGACCGGCGGCACCGTGACGTCGGTGACCTTGAAGACGGTCCATTCGCTGCCCGCGCCGCTTTGCCCGACGCCATCCTTCGCCGTACGGAACGCCGCCGTGATCGTGCTTGAGGGCACGCCCGCGACGGACGCCTCGCGCTTGAAATCCTTCGCGCTCTCGACCTTCAATCCGAGGGCTGCCGCTTCGTCGGCGAGATTGCCGCCCTGTTCGAGCTTCTTGACCACTTCCGCTGCCTTTGTGCGCAGGCGGCTGGCAATCTGGTCCTCGCGCCATCTCGCCTCGACCTGGTCGCGGACCTCGTCGAGCGGGCGCTCGCGCGACGGCGTGACGCCGAGCACGTCGTACCAGACGTAGCCGCCCTGGAACGGGATCGGATCGTTGTCGAAGCCGACGTCGCTGTTGAAGGCCTGCGAGACCACGTCGAGCCCGCGCGGGATGTTCGCCACGGGTTGTCCGTTAGGCATGCGGCCGGAACGGTCGACGGCATCGATCGTCACCGCCGTCAACCCGAGCTTCTGCGCTGCTTCGAGCACGCTGGCACCGCCGCCGCGCTCGTCTTCCATCTTGCCCTGCAGATCGCTCACCTTGGCCCGCGCATTCGCTGTGGCGATTTCCTGCTTGATCGTCGCCGCCACGCTCTCATAGCTCGGCACCGTGGCCGGCTCGATCTTGCCGACCTTGACCAGCGCTGCGCCAAATCGGCCCTGCACCGGCTGGCTGATCTCGCCCGAGGGCAGCGCGAAGGCCGCGTCCGCAATGGCGGGATCGATGATGCCTGATTTCGCGATCAGACCGAGATCGTAGTCGGAGGGGTTGAGCCCGCGTTCCTTCGCAAGGTCCTCGAAGGTAAAGCTCGCGCTGATGCGGTTACGGGCCGATACCGCTTCCTCCATGCTGGGGAAGACGATCTGCTCGACCTGACGCTTCTCGGGCGTCCCCATCTGGTCCTTGCGCTCGTCGTAGATCTTCTTGGCCTCCTCGTCGGAAACCGTGCTCCACTTGCCGATCTCCTCGGGCGTGATCATCGCAAACGCGATGTTGCGGTATTCGGGCGCGCGGAACTGGACCTTGCGCTCGTCGAAATAGGCAGCAAGCGCTTCGGGCGAGGGCGGATCGATCGTCCCGGCCTGGGCCGCGTCGAGCTTGATGTAGTCGATCGAACGCTGCTCGTTCTGGAAGCGCGTGAGCGCCTCGATCATCGTCTTTGGCGGCTCGATTCCGGCCGAGATGCTGCCGGTGATCTGCCGGCGCATCGACACCTTCCGCTGTTCGGCGATATAGCGCTGCTCGGTGTAGCCAGCCTGGCGGAGGAGAGCGACAAAGCGGTTCGGGTCGAACTGGCCGTTGACGCCCTTGAAGTTTGGATCGTTATGGATCACGCGCAGGGTCTCGGCATCGGACTGGCCGAGTCCCATGCGGCGCGCTTCTTCATCGAGAGCGGCTTCCGCGATTGTCTGCTGCAGCACCTGGCGGTCGAGCCCGAACATGCGCGCCTGCTCCCGGGTCAGCGGCCGGCCGAACTGGCGGCTGAGCTGCTGCAGGCGGTCGTTGTAGATCTGCCGGAAGGCCTCGATCGAAATCTCCGTGCTGCCGACGGTGGCAAGCTTCGATTGGCCGAATCCCTTGAAGATGTCGGCAATGCCCCAGACGCCGAAACTGATGATCAAAATGCCCATCACCACGGCCATGACGGCCTTGCCGAGCCAGTTTGATGAGGCTTTTCGTATTCCTCGAAGCATGGGTCCAACTTGTTGGCAGGAGGGAACCGGGACGAGCCCAAGCGAATTCCGCAAAAAGGGCGTCACCGGGTTGATAACGCATCATAAAGTGGCCGTCACCGCGTCGCAACCGCAGTTCCTCGGGCGATTTGAAGCGGTTAACGGGCAGGGGATCGTGTTGAGGCTGATATGGCCGAAATCGCGGCGCTCTGCTAGCCAAGCGCAGCAAAACTGTCAGGAATTTAACATGAACGATGGCATCCGGCCGCTGGTCGCCGGCAATTGGAAAATGAACGGGCTCAAGGCCTCGATGTCCGAATTCGAAGCGATGCTGGCGGGCGCGGGCGCCTTGGCCGGCAAGGTTGATTTGCTGGTCTGTCCGCCGGCCACCCTGATCGCAGCCTTCGCCGAGAAGGCAAAAGGCAAAAGCATTGCGCTCGGTGCGCAGGATTGCCACCCAAATGCCTCGGGGGCTCATACCGGCGACCTCTCCGCCGAGATGTTGAAGGACGCAGGCGCTACCAGCATCATCGTCGGCCATTCCGAGCGACGCGCCGACCATGGCGAGAGCGACGCGCTGGTGCGGCAGAAGGCGCAAGCCGTCTGGCGTGCCGGCCTCACCGCGATCGTCTGCATCGGCGAGACCCGGGCGCAACGCGATGCCGGCCAGACGCTTGATGTCTGCGGCACCCAGCTGAAGGGTTCCCTTCCGGATGGCGCGACCTCGGCCAATCTGGTCGTGGCGTACGAGCCTGTCTGGGCTATCGGCACCGGGCTGACGCCGACGACCGCAGATGTGGAAGAAGTTCACCGCTTTATCCGCAGCCAGCTCACGGATCGCTTCAACGCGGAAGGCGGCAGGATGCGCATCCTCTATGGCGGCTCGGTCAAGCCGTCCAACGCGAAGGAACTGATGGCAGTCGCCAACGTCAATGGCGCGCTGGTTGGCGGCGCCAGCCTGAAGGCTTCCGACTTCCTCGCGATTGCGGCCGCCTAGGTGGTGTGGACACTTATCGCATCCATAAGACGATGGCGGCGAGGGTGATGATGGCGCGGTAATTCGGGCGGTCTTTTCGAAGCGGGTTGCAACGCGACGGAACTGCTTGAGCTTTGAGAAGCAGCATTCCACCAGATGGCGCTGGGCATAAAGATGCTTGTCGAGCGGGTATTTGCGGGCGCGCGAAGG
>JAEZEU010000524.1 GCA_023432885.1 Pseudomonadota bacterium
TCAGATGCACAGGCTGAGCACCTTGATGGTGCAGCTGCTGGCTTTGGTCCGGCCTGAAGGAGCGGCCTCGCGCTTCACGGCAACGACGGGCTCCCTGTCTTTCTTTCCCTTGCCTTTGCCTGGCTTCGGCTCGTAATCGCCCGCGATCACCATGGCCCAGTAGGTGCGCTTGCCGCTTGCGTTCCGGGCGCTCGCGATTCCGACGCGGGAGGCGTTGCGCAGAAGCAAATTCCTGCGGTGACCGGAAGAATCGATCCACTGCCCGAGCGTCTTCTCGAAATTGTCGTAGCCGTAGGCGATGTTCTCGGCGGCGCTCCCGGCACGCGCCGGAGCAACCCGCCTGTTGAAGGGGCCGAGGACGTCATGGCTGAGATGGTCCTTTGCCGCCATCGCGCGCGCCTGTTCCTGCGCAATGCGGTCGAGCGTTGCATCGCGGACAACGCGGACCTCGCCATGCTTGAGTCGGAACCGCGAAATCAGCTCGGCCGGAGACTCGGCGGCCATAGCGGGCGGGGCCAGCAGCAGAAGACCCGCGATTACTGCCCCGATTGCACCACCCCTCATGTCCCCCGGCTCTCCCTTTCCCGTCAATACAAGGCCGCTTCTCCATCGGCAATGTGGACGCTTCAAGGCAAGTTGTGTCCTGTTCGTGGCGCTGGCGGCGTCCGATCTCCCGCTCAGGACCTCGAGGATGCCCGCTCCTAGTTCAGCCTGAGCTCAGTGATGTGCCGGGGATCGGCCTGCAATTCGCCCCGCTCGACGCGCGTAACGAGATCGGTCAGCACCGCATTGGCGTGGCAGGAAATGCCGACCTTCTCGCCCTCGCGGACCACGAACCCATTGAGGAAATCGATCTCGGTGCGGCGGCCCTTCTGCATGTCCTGGCCCATCGAGGGGCGCTGCTCGGAGGAGGTCCGCTTGCCGTCCTTCAAGCGCCGCTCGTCGCAAATCCTGATCGCGGCCTCATCGCCCTCGCCCGCGCGGGCGATCGTCTCGGGCGCCAGGTGCAGGATATCCTCGAGCTGATAACCCTGCGCCTGGCCGACGCGAATCGCCTCGCTGCCGAGTCGGGTGGAGAAGCGGCGGATCGGCTCGCTCTCCAGCATCTGCCCGCCGGTCAGCCCCGTGCAGGCCGACAGCCCGTTGCCCATTACGTTGGCCACCAGCTTCGACCAGCGCTCGCCCCACAGATTATTGGTGACCTTGGCGCTGTCGGCATAGCCGACCAGCCGGCAGATTTCCTGCGCGCGATCGGTGATCCGGCCGTGCACCTCGCCGGTCCGGAACACGGTGTGCGCCGCCCCGCCCTTCCCCGCGCCGCGGTGGATGTGGCCTGGCGCGGGCAGATTCACGGTGATGCTGCTCGCGATGCAGCCCAGCGTCTTGCCCCAGCCGACGATGCCGGCAATGGTCTCTTCGTTCATGCAGTTCTGCAAGGACACGACATAGCCGTCGGCAGCCAGATATTGCCTGGTCATCACGGTCGCCCACGCGGTGTCGTAGGACTTCATGCAGATAAAGGCGATGTCGACCGGTTTCTCCTTCGAGAGCTGCTGCACATCGGTGACATGCAGCGCCCGCACCGGGACCGAGAATTCCGCCACATCGCGCGCATGGGTGACGCGCAAGCCGTGCCTGCGCATATGCTCGACATGCTCCGGCCAGGGATCGATGAAGGTGACGTCCTCGCCCGCCTGCACCATATGCGCCCCGGCATAGCCGCCGACGGCGCCCGCTCCCACGATGGCAATTTTCCGGCCCATGAGTCCTCCCGGCGTTTTTATTTCGCAAGTCTAGCCCGCTGCCGGGATCGATCGCAAATCGGGCAACCAACCCTGCCCGAAGGGCAAACAGCCGATAGGCTTCGATTGTGAGAAAGCGATCGTTAGCTTGTGACAGTTCGCTAACGACCTGCAATCGGAGCTGCTACGAATCCGATAAGATGGTGATCCAATAACCGCCGCCGGTCGTATCAGCTCGAACATCAAGGCAGTCGGAGAGCAGGATGCCCTATCTGATTGGTTACGTTGCGGCGCTCGTGTCGTTTGGCGCGATTGATGCCTTATGGCTGCGCCTCATGGGCCCGGTTCTCTATCGTCCAACACTCGGGGACATCTTGGTTACCGAGGTTCGCGTCGGTCCGGCGATCGCGTTTTATCTGGTCTATCCGATCGGCGTGCTCGTTTTGGCCGTGCTCCCGGCGCTCAGATCGAATTCGCTTGCTGCCGCTGTCGGCTCCGGGATCATTCTGGCAGCCATCGCAGCCATTTATTGGCATGCGCTGAGTCTGCTGCTGAATGGCTTCCGTATTCATGCGCATGAGCTGTCGCCCAATTCCGAACCGATCGAAAACAACCACTGCGTGAGAGCAGAGATTTTGAGTTTCAAAAGTGTCAAAGCGGGCACCTGCCGAGGACCCTTGTCGACTTTAGCCGGGGCACGCTGAGCCATGGCAAACCGACATAAATCCCTTGTTGCGTTTGTCGTCCTGGTTGTCGGGACAGGCTGGCTGATAGGCGCCACCAACCTGCCGGGCCAATGGTATGCGGGATTGAGCAAGCCCTCCTTTAATCCTCCAAACTGGATTTTCGCTCCGACCTGGACGGTCCTCTATGTAATGATCGCGGCTGCCGGCTGGCGGACTTACCTGCGGGAACGGCCGACCGCCGTGCCTATGCTACTCTGGTACGCGCAAGTGGCGCTGAACTTCGTTTGGTCGCCGGTGGTTTTCACACTGCACAACCTTGCGCTGGGTCTTGCGATCATTTTTACGCTGCTTGCAGTCATTGTGGGCTTTATCTGGGTTCAGGCGTCAAACGACCGCGTAGCGGCTATCCTCTTCTTTCCCTACGCGGCATGGGTCGCCTTCGCGTCCGTGCTCAACTATTTCCTGTATCGCCTGAATTGAGGTGCGTATGGCGCGAGAACCTCCGAGACGGATACGTAGGACAAACACGCGGCGGACCCCGGGCGCTGATGCCGCCACGACTCCTTGCTCGTTGCGGCGCTGGAAAGGGCAAGAACCGATCGCCGGTCACTTCGTCGAGTTCAGCGGGTTGGGTTCGTCAAGAGAGGCCCGGAAGAGCCGTTCGAGTCGCCGGCCTGTCGGGCAAGAGTTATGCCTCTGCCGTGACCACACCGCGGCAACCCGGGTGACGCAGGGCGGTCTCCCGATGGGGAGGCCTCTGCGGTCCTAGGCACGTCGTCCGAGGTCCTCCAGAGTTCTGCGATCCATTTACCCTGTGGTGCGCGCGTTCACGATCGTTTCGCCCAACTCACGGCGATTTCATTGCGAGGTTCTCAGATGCAGGGCACGGGCCCGCACGTCCGGCCGATGGCAGCAGAACACGGTTAGACCTCATCCCACTCGATAACGCGTATCGGTGTGGGGTTCCATCCTGAGCAAGGATTATAGAACTGAGGGCAGTTCGACATCACGACGAGCGTATCTTTCTCGGCTCTCAACTCGACGAAATCACCAGGTGTCGACAAACCCTCCACGATCTCCGCCGACCCATCCGCCTGAACTGGAACATTCATGAAAAAGTTGACATTGGCGTGGATGTCCCGTGCGGACATCCCTCTTAGTTTGAGCGCCGCAAGGAAATTATCGCGGCAGCCGCACGTCCCCTTAATGCCGTACCGAAGTTGGTTCACATGACTACTGCACGCGCCACCGATGGTGTCGTGCCGGCCGACCGTGTCTTCGACGACCGTCATCAGGATTTCCGCCGTGTCGGAATAAAGTTTGAACCCCTTCGTTACGTAAATTGTGCGGTTCAGCTTGATCGAGTTGGCATTGTTGTAGCGCAATTCCGTATTCGCGAGATCGAAAGCGAGGAAGTCCACCGCTTGCTGGCCTCCGATATCAATGATCCTCAGACGCCTTCCTCGCGGTATCTCGGAAACGTAGTGGTTGGCACCTGCTGGTACGGTGGTGTCCTTGACCACCGTGCCAGGGATGGAGGCAGCTGCCTTGAACTTCGCATCTCCATTTAGGCTGCGCGCTCGTTCCATTTTCACGGCCGCAAGCTTTGCCTGCTCGGCTGCCATCTTCCGTGCCAACGCGGCTCGTTCCACATCTGATCCAGAGTCTTCCAGGAGTATGCCAGCCATCCCTCAAATCCGTCCTACTGTGAGCGCGTAATAAATCGATCTATCCCGACGCTGCCGTTGTGCTCGCCGAGCAACTATTCAATGCGGCGGTACAAAGGGACCGGCCACCAAAGCCTCCGGATGCACCTCTCCGAGCGCCTCGGTGATTGCCCTGGCAGGGGAACGCATGGAATTTTCAGATTCGTCGGGCAGCGCCGCTTGCGGAAGCGGTGCTGCCGAAGACACTTGAAAGAATCGCGCAATTCGCTGCAGAACTCCTTCCACTACAGGCGCCTTTCTGCTTGCTTGTAGGCGTTGATCAGCCACATGTTGAACTGGATCAGCGTGATTTCCAGCGGCCCGTAAATTCCCTCCGGCGCGAATGACGATTTTTTGCCGCGCTGCATGCCCATGTTCTCGGGCACGTCTTGCGCCCAGATCTTCGCTCCGCCTTCCAGCACTTGAGCCGCGCGGTCCTGGAAGTCTGGCAGTTCGACCGAAGATCGCGGCAATAGCCACCCGCCGGCCGTCTGACGGTCACTGGAGGCGTATGTAGCCTCTACCCCGGTCGCCGAAACCATCGTGAAAGCGATCGCGTTGGGTGCGAACACCAGCGTCATGCTAGGTGGAATCATGACAAACGTCAGCCGCTGACGTTGGGCCGCCGAGATGGTCTTAATGGGAGGGAACGCCGGGTCTTCACCCCATCCATTCCTGTTCATACCACCATCGGGCTTCAGCATCGGCACGGTTCTGACGACCGCGTTATCGCCGGGCTTCATATCGGTAA
The DNA here is from genome assembly GCA_023432885.1 of Pseudomonadota bacterium. Taxonomy (GTDB): domain Bacteria; phylum Pseudomonadota; class Alphaproteobacteria; order Rhizobiales; family Xanthobacteraceae; genus Bradyrhizobium. The sequence continues at coordinate 4,886 of JAEZEU010000524.1, forward strand.
AGACAACGCCGCCATCCTCCAACACGCTGGGCGCGAAATCATGCGTACCTCGGTGCACGAACTCCGGGTGGTACGCGTCCGTAAAATTCTCCACATGCACCTTCCAGTTCCAGGGCAAGGGCGTATCGGCCATCCGCGGCGGGATGCCAACAAGGTCTGCGTCCTCATAGCCTGCCCAGAAGGGTTCAACCTTCGCCAACGTAGGCGCCAGCGGCTCGGCTTGCGGATCAAGATTGACGAAAATGAAGCCATGCCAGAGTTCCAGCCTGATTGGCGGCAAGCGCTCGCTCTTGCGCAACTGCATTGTCTCTTCACGATCCATATGCGGCGCGCCGATCAGCCTACCCTCAAGATCGTATGTCCAGTAATGCAGCGGGCATCGCAACGTCTTCTGGTTGCCCGCACAAGGCATTATCTGACCGCGGTGCCGGCAGATAGCCGCCATCGCACGGATGTCGCCGGACTGCGTTCGCGTAACGAGGATTGGTTCTCCCGCCGGCTGAGCGGAGATGCAGTCCCCTGCATTCGCCAACTGTTCAACACGGCCTACGCAAATCCACGAACGCGCAAACACCTCCTTGCGCTCGAATTCAAAGAACTCCGGCGACGTATAGCATTCCGCCGGCAGCATTCGATTGGCCAACTCCAACCCGTTCGGCACCCTCGCGAGGATGTCGCGAACAAGTTGGCCAGCAGGGGATTCGGCGGTGGTTCGCGCCGGCCGGCTTTGCTCCAAAACTGTCACTTCGTAGCTCCTGATGACTCCTGAGTTGTCAACATACTAGGTCGGCCGACTCCTCTCCGCGACAACGCAAAAAACTAAATTCGCGTCCTTTACGGCGCCCGCGTTCATTCAAGCATCAGGCGATCGAGTATCTCGGAGCAGAGCGTCATGTAGGCAGGCTCCGAACGAAGGCTGGGATGCCGCGGGCGCGCAAACGGCACGGAAACATCTGCAGCAATCGTTCCCGGGCGATCCGACATGACGAGCACGCGATCGCTAAGCAAAACCGCCTCATAAACATCGTGCGTGATGAACACGACGGTCTTCTGGGTTCGCGCGCAAATGTCCATCAACAGCATGTGGAGCTTCTGCCGGATCAGCGCATCGACGGCGGCGAACGGCTCGTCCATCAACAGTATCGGCGGATCGAACGACAAAGCACGCGCGATCGCCACGCGCTGGCGCATACCGCCCGAAAGTTGGCGCGGGTACTTCGAGCCCTGACCTTCAAGGCCGACCATCTCAAGCAGTTCTTCAGGAGAATACCGCGGGGGGATCGAGGCGGGAGGAACGACCTCGAGCGGAAGGCGGATGTTCTCGATCGCCGTCAGCCATGGCAACATCACGTTGCTTTGAAAGACGATGCCGAACGAACGATACAGCCGCGCTTCTTCCGCCGACGTTCCCATGACCGTCACCGCACCCGCAGACGGCTTCAACAGCCCGGCAATGACGCGCAGCAAGGTCGACTTGCCGCAGCCGGATCTTCCGACGATGGAGATAAATTCCTGCTTCCGCACCTCTACATCGACCGCAGAGACGGCTTGGACGGGACCCCGCTCTCCTGGGAAGGCGACGTCTACGGACTGCAGCGAAATCGCTGCGGTCATGGGGTTAAGGCCACCAGCGACCCCGGCCGGCTTTGGAAAGCGCCTGATATTGTTGAGTGCCATCATCACACCGTCACCAAATGCTGCTGGCCGCCGCCCTTCCCGTAGCGGCGTTCGATCTGGTGTTCGAAGTGCTCGATCAAGGCATAGACAATCATGCCGAAGACCGTGATGACCACGAGGGCCGCAAACAGCAAATCCGTGTCGAGATTGACGTCGCCGACGATCATCAGGTAGCCCAGTCCCTTGTCCGACCCGACAAATTCCCCCACCATCGCGCCAACGATGGCCAGAAGCGCGGCCACCTTGAGCGAAGGGAAGATATAGGGGAGCGAGTTCGGCAGTCGGACTCGCCAGAACATCTGGCGCTTGTTGGCAGCGATGGAATCCATCAGCTCCACGATCTCGCCGTCGACGGACCGTAGCCCCACCACGGTATTGACGAGCACGGGAAAGAACGCGATCAGCGCCGCAATAATGATCTTCGGCAGCATGCCGTGCCCGAACCAGATGATGAAAAGCGGAGCGAGAGCTACCTTGGGAATAACCTGGGAAACGACCAGAAACGGCTCGAGCACCGCCTCAACGCGCCGGGAATGCACCATCGCAATCGCGCAAATCAATGCGCCGGCAGCTGCGAGCCCAAAGCCGATCAATATCTCGGCAAGCGACACCAGAGTATGCGAATAGAGCAGCTGCCAGCTCTCAACCAATTTTTGCAACACACGATGCGGCGCCGGAATGATGTAGTTCGGAATTTTGAGGATGGTGCATGCGGCCTCCCACACCGCGCAGAACAGCGCGATGGGGAGTATCTTCCTGAGAATGATCATCAGCTTACCGGACGATGACGTAGCGACCGGCCGGGTCGACATCGCTCTTTATGATCGAAAGGTCCTTAAGTACCTTGAGCGAATTGGTCCATCCATCAGGTGTAGCCTTCCCGACAAGGTCACCGCGCGACTCGTCAGCGGCCAGCAGTTTGGAAAACAGGTCAAACTTCAGCTTCTCATATCCTACATCTGCCTCGGGAGCAGTCTTCAAGAACGCCTGCTTCGCTTCGTCCGGATGCTCGAGCGCGTACTTAATGCCGCGCATCGCGACCCGCACGAAGGAATCGACAAGTGGCCGGTTCTTTGTCGCCGTATCGGCGTTCGTTATGATCGAAAGGCTGTAGAGCTTGAAGAATTGGCTGGCTGGGATGGTGTTTATTTCCTGTCCCTTTGACTGCAATTGCGCGGGGTCCTCGTACGAGAAAATGACTGCGGCATCTACCGCGCCAGCCAATACTTCCTTGCCGCCGCCGCCGGAAATCGGCACTTCCGTGATCTCGCAATTCTTCAGGTTCGCAAGCCTCACCATCGCCCGGTACTGCTCGCTGGTAGTGCTCTTGATGTTGACGCCAAGTTTTTTGCCGCAGAGATCGCTCATCTTGGTGATGTTCTTCGTCTTCAGCGAGTAGACGACTGTAGGGCTCTCCTTGAGCAGGACGGCCGCCGCGACGATCGGAACACCGGCTTCCCAGGCCCGCGCCACGGTGGCGACGTCGGCAATCGCAAATGGCGTCTCGCCGGCTCCCACGGTCTTGACGGCGACCGTCGAGCCTTGGCCCGCAATGATGTCCAGATCAATGCCAGCCTCGGTGAACCATCCTTTTTCCTTAGCGAGGTAGAGGAAAGAGTGTTCAGTACCGGGGACCCAGTTGAGGCGAACACTTACCTTCTCCACAGCGAGTGCGGCTTGCGAATGTGCGAGTGCAACAATTGTCATTCCCAAGACAAGCCGTGCGACAAACTTGCTAATCATTGATACCTCCGCTTTCGATTAGCGGAGGTTCAGCAATTCGCATGCCAACAATTTTGCGCGATTTTGGCAATGCTTTCGCGGTTCGCGTATCGACGCCTAGGCAATATTGAAAGCAGCCTGCGCACCGGATCGGAAATTGATAAATTCTATGACGGCTCGCGCGCCTGAATCGCAGCGAGCACGCGTTCCGGAGTAATCGGAAGTTGAAAGACGCGTGCACCGGTGGCGTCTTCGATCGCGTTTGCGATTGCGGCGGCAATGCCGAGCATTCCCGCCTCGCCCAGTCCCTTTGCTCCGCCAGGTCCCGGTCCCATGCCTTGCTGTTCGATGAAGCTTTCGAATCTGTCGGGCAGGTCCGTGACAAGCGGCACACGATAGGTCATCGGATGGGCGTTGGCTGGGGACGTGCCGCCGTAGGTCAGCTCTTCAAACATGCTCTGCCCGAAGGCCTGCAAGGCGGCGCCCTCGAGCTGCCCGTGACACGCCGGGAGATTGATGGCACGGCCGGCATCCGTTCCCACAATGAGCTGCAGAACCTTGAACTGACCCGTTTCTTCGTCGACCTCGACCTCGGCCGCGGACCAGCACGGCATCCAGAAGAAATTCTGCGACCCAAGCGGCGCCGCGCTGTCATACTGAATTTTCATGCGGCCACGGCCTATGAATTCTGTGCCGACAGGGCCGAAATGGCTGCGCAGCATTTCTTGCAACGGAAACGCCTCGTTGCCGCGGCGGATTGTCCAGTCTGCCAGGCTTAGTTCGGATTGATCGCAGCCAAGTTGCTCCGATGCAAATTCGATAATCTGCTGCTTGACGTCATGCGCGGCCTGCTCGACGGCGCGTCCGCTGACCGCGGTCGCGAAGCTGACATGCGTACCTGTGTCGAGTGGAGTGTGCTCGGTGTCGATCTCGCCGTATCTGACCGCCGACATCGGCCGATCAAGAATATCGGCGGCGATCTTGCCGAGGACGGTTCCAACGCCCTGCCCGATCTCGACAGCCGCAGCGCGGACCAGGATTTCTCCGGCATCGCTGACCTTCAACTCGACCAGAGCCTGATTGCCAGTCCCTCCCCCATCCTTCAGCCCAACGCTCAAACCTATCCCGCGACCGGCCTTCTTCGGCTGACCATAGCCGATCAACTCCGCGGCCCGCACCAAGCCGGCTTCGAAGTCAGAGTCCATCGCGCTATCGCCCGGCGCGAAGGGCACGCCGGGCGGAATCATATTTCGGCAACGGAATTCAAGGGTATCCAGCCCAAGCCGGCGTGCGATCAAGTCCATTTGCGATTCGGAAGCAAAGCTAGCCTGTGTGCCGCCGAAGCCCCGAAAAGATCCGCCCGGTACTGTGTTGGTTCGGACCGCTGACGCTGACGTATAGACCGACTCCCATTTGTACGGCCCAGTGATACGATAACCGGTCTTGATCGTGGTACTGACGCTGGCGTCGCTGTAGGCGCCACCGTCCAGCTTGATGTCGGACTTGCGCGCAATGAGCCTGCCGTCCGCCATGACGCCGCTGGTCAGGGTAAGAACTGCCGCATGCTTGCTGAGTGTGTGAAACGCTTCGTCCATGGTCAGGCACAGACGGACGGGCCGGCCGGTCAATTTCGCCAGGAACACAACGAGAGGTTCCATCTTGCAATAGCTTTTTGCGCCGAACCCCCCACCAATCATCGCTGTATGAATTCGGACACTGTGAAGAGGCAGGCCGAACATTCGCGCAAGATCGTTGCGAAGAATGAAGGGGTCCTGATTACATGACCAGATCTCGATGCAGTCCGCGCCTGCCCTGGCTATATTGACGTAGGGCTCGAGGTGATAATGATGGATACGCGAGAACACGAACGTATCCGTGAAGACGTGATCCGAACGCCGCAGTCCTTCGTCCACGTCACCGCGCTCGTACCTGAATTCATAAAGTACGTTCTTGGCCGGCTCCTTGAGGCTTTGTGCGCCGGCTCCAACGATGAGCGGCGCTCCGGCCGATGGCGCCTCAAAGAGTTCGGGTGCATCTTCAGCCAGCGCGGCCTCTATCGTTATCAAGGGCCGCATTATTTCATAGTCGACGGTAATCAAATCAAGCGCCGCGAATGCTGTCGCCTCATCCAAGGCAACGACGGCCGCAACCATGTCGCCGACATATCTTACCTTGTCGATCGCCAGAACCGGCTGATCGCGGATTCCGACTCCATAGAATGGATCTGGCATGCTCGCGATGTCTTCGCCGCCGATCACAGCAAGAACGCCGGGCAGTTTCAACGCAGCGCCGGCATCGATTGATCGGATGCGTGCATGAGCGTGAGGACTGCGGAGAACCTTGGCGTGGACCATCCCAGGAAGAGCGAAATCGCTCGTGTAGCGCACGCTGCCGCGCACCTTTTCTCGGCCGTCAAGCCTTTCAGGCGCATTGCCCGCTTCGGTGGGAGCCCGCATCACTCCTCTCTCATGCGTGTCGCGGCCAACCGGGTCGCGGCCAGTATCGACCGGTAGCCGGTGCAACGGCACACATTGGCCTTGAGCCACTCGGCGATCTTCTGATCGCTAGGCTGTGGATCACTATCCAGCAGCGCTTTCACCGACAGCACAAAACCAGCGGTGCAGAAGCCGCATTGGAAGGCATTTGTCTCGAGAAAGGCTTGCTGTATCTTGTGTAAATGACCATTGCTGGAAAGCCCCTCGATCGTTTCGACGCTCCGCCCGTCAAGCTGAAATGCAAAGGTCGAGCAGGCAGCAGCCGGCTTGCCTTCGATGAGAACCGTGCAAGAGCCGCATACTTCGCCGTCGCAAGCAATACGGCAGCCGGTCAAGTGTAGCGTCTCGCGCAACAGTTCCGCCACCGTCTCACTCGTTCCGACGGTCAGCTGTTCCGACTTACCGTTCACCTTGAAGGATATGTCCATCATTGCAGCGCCCTCATCTCCCGCATGCGGTCGATCTTGCGGCGGACGAGAACCTGGATGATGTGGCGCCGATACTCCGCGCTGGCCCGCCAGTCGTCGAGCGGAGAGGGCAGTTGCACACACAGGCGCCCGGCAAGCTCGCCGACCTGCGAGCTTCGGATCTCTCGAAGGTCCCGGTCCAAATGCAGCGTAGATACGGCGGGAGCATCATATCCCGTTCCGACAGCGAGGCGCACGACAGGCACTCCGCCCTCCGTGCAAAAGGCAATCGCAAACGCAACGGTCGGCTTCCAATCCAGCTGCAGGCCAAGGG
>JAEZEU010000074.1 GCA_023432885.1 Pseudomonadota bacterium
GCGGGAACGGCGGCGACGGGAACGGAAATGTCGTGCTTGATCGAACCGCCTTCCGGCTTCTGGGCCGCCGACATCTCGTCGCGCAGCTTCCAGAACGCCTGGCGTTGGCTCAAGGATGCGGCGATGACGGCATCGTCGACGATGCCTTGTTCCATGCCCGTCGCCAGGATCGATTCCAGGGCGTCGCGGGCGTCGTCGCGCGGCGACGACAGTTCCATCAGCACGTACCAGGGATGTTTGCTCGTCAGGGGATCGCGGACATCGATGCCGTGACGGATCGAGAAGTCGACGGCGATGTCGGCGAGCAGTTCGAAGCTGGTGAGGTTGGAAGCGGCCTCGTTTTGCGAGATCTCCAGCAGCCTCAAGGCCTGCGCCGGCGATTTCAGGCCGACATAGGCGGTCTCGACCGAATGCGGCTTCGGGAAAAGCTTCAGCGTCGCCGCGGTGATGATGCCGAGCGTGCCTTCGGCACCGATGAAGAGGTTGCGCAGGTCGTAGCCGGTGTTGTCCTTTTTCAGTTTCGACAGCGCGTTGAGCACGCGGCCGTCGGCGAGCACGACCTCGAGCCCGAGCGCCATCTCGCGCGCGACGCCATAGGCGAGCGCGGCAGTGCCGCCGGCATTGGTGGAGAGATTGCCGCCGATGGTGCAGCTGCCTTCGGCGCCGAGCGACAGCGGGAACAGGCGACCGGATTCCTGGGCGCGCTGCTGCGCCACCTGCAGGATCACGCCGGCCTCACATGTCATGGTGTTGGAGGCGGTGTCGATCTCGCGGATCTTGTCCATGCGGCGCAGCGAGACGACGACCTCGCCATTGTGCGGCGTCTGGCCGCCGACCAGGCCCGTATTGCCGCCCTGCGGCACCAGCGCAATGCGATGCTTGCTCGCAAGCTTGCAGATCGCAGAGACCTCCGGGGTCGAGCCTGGGCGTAGCACCAGCGGCGAGCGGCCGCGAAACAGGTCGCGTTCTTCGGTGACGTAAGGCGCGATATCGGCCGGATCCGTCACCGCGTATTTATCGCCGACGATGGTGCGGAACTTTGCGATCAACTCGCTCGGCAGAGGCGGCATGGCTTGCTGGACGATGTTCACGTCTTCTTCCTCTTATTATCTTCTCACCGCTGCGCGGCGCAGCCGGTCGTTGATGGCTTCGCCCAAACCTTCGTTCGGAACTGGCATCACGGCGATGGTCGTTGCCCCCTTTGCATCGAGGTTTCGAAGATAACCGAAAAGATTGCTGGCGGCTTCATCGAGATCGCCCTTCGCGGAAAGATTCATGATTGCGACGGCATGATCTTCTCCGTGCAATCGGTGCAATCCGAACGCCAGCAGCGCTTCACCGGGCGCGACGCGTTCTGCATTGAGCCGCACGCGCGTGCGCGGCGCATAATGCGAGGCAAGCATGCCAGGCGCGAGCGGCTGTGCGTTGTCGCTTTCCACTTCGTGTGGGACTTGCGTCAATGCGCGGCCGAGCACGCGTTCGATGTCCTCGCGCGGAACGCCGCCGGGACGCAGCAGCGTCGCGGATTCGAAGCAGCCGACGATGGTGGACTCGACGCCGACCTCGACCGGTCCGCCGTCGACGATCAGATCGATCCTGCCGGCAAGATCGCTCTCCACATGCGCGGCAGTGGTCGGCGAGACATGGCCGGAGAGATTCGCGGAAGGAGCCACCACGGGGCCGCCAAAGGCGCGGAGGATGTCGCGCGCGATCGGATGCGCCGGCACGCGCACGGCCACCGTATCGAGCCCGGCGGTCGCCAGGTCCGCGACGACGCAGTTTTCCGCCTTCGGCAACACCAGCGTCAGCGGCCCCGGCCAGAAGGCCTCCGCCAGCTGCAGCGCCGCCGGATCGAACCGCGCGATCTTTTGGGCGGCGGCGAGATCGCCGACATGCGCGATCAGCGGATTGAAGGCGGGCCGGCCCTTGGCTTGATAGAGATGGGCGATGGCCTTTGGGTTAGCGGCGTCGGTCCCCAGGCCATAGACGGTCTCGGTCGGGAAGGCGACCAGCCCGCCGCCGGCCAAGGTGCGGGCCGCAGCGGCCACCGCGGCCTCGCCGGCAGCCAGTATTTGGGTTTTGAAGGCCAGATTCACCAGGGATAAATTCCTCAATTCGGCTTCTTGCGGTCGCGAAAGCGCAAGGCTATAAGCCGCGTTCTCAGTCGGAGTGTGGCTCAGCCCGGTAGAGCACTGCTTTCGGGAAGCAGGGGTCGCAGGTTCGAATCCTGCCACTCCGACCATTATTTCAAGCATTTAGTACCTCGCTCGTTGTGAGCCCGCAATGAAATCGCAGTGATTTGGCCGTTCAGGCCTGAATGAGGGGAAATTTGTTGCGATGAGGTCGGGGTGCCCGTCAGAACGGACGGCCCGGTTCTTCGGGGGACACGGCAGCCAATTGCCTACAACCTGGTGCGGTTGCCCAAGCTGATCGCGGAACTCAGCTGAATGGCCAAGGCGCCCGGCTTCGCCAAGGCTTTGCCGGCCGCTGGCGCAATCGTCGAAATGGACAACTGGGACAGCCACTCCCTC
>JAEZEU010000165.1 GCA_023432885.1 Pseudomonadota bacterium
CGGACGACCGATGCGAAGCGTATGCCCGCGCATTTTGCGGTGCTGATCGAACGTCCCTGATCGGAGCGCGCCATGATCGCCAACCAAGAGACGTTCCATCTCCTCGCGCTCGCGCGTGACTCAGCGGCCTCGGACAGTTCGAGCTTTTCAGCTTTCGAACTCGGTTATGGACGTCAGCGTACGGGCCCAGCGGGCCCCCACCAACCGCCTCGCCCTTGGACCGCAAAGGCGAAGCGCGGGTTGATCCCGCAATATGAGAAGGTGCCGGATGCGGTTGCCTGACATTGTCCGTAGCTCGTGAAATGGCAAAGGCCTGGGTACCCCCAGTCCTTTCCTTGCAGGCACCAGGGATAGTCCTGAGCGAAGGCTGAGGTCGATCCAGCTGCGATTTGGATGGCAAGAGCGGACGTGGCAGCAAATACAAAGCGACGCATGAGATTGCTCCCGACAGATGGCTCCTTGGAAGGTGGACAGCATACGACGTCCATGGCCAAAGCGGCGCGAATAAATCATGGATAGCCGGCTGAAAACCAAGTCGGACAATTGGAACCATCCGCCGGTTTGATCCGGTCGTCATCTTCGCGCCGCCCCGCGGGACCCTCCCTGCTGATTGTGTTCCCTAAGAGCCGGTGCCAGCTCTCGTTCTTGCCGTTTAAAATGACAGGGCGCGTCAACCGATGAGGCCGCACGCGCGGAATTTTGTCCTTGGTTCATCGCGGATTTTGTTCCGACTGTTGGGGGACGGAATGGGAGCCATGCGCTGTCCCGCCGGCGAAACCCGCATTCTTCCGTTCGCGTTTTGCTCGAATGGGGCCGACGTAAGGCAGACCGCCGATGCGAACAGCACTCTGTTTGGCCCTATGGATTTTCAGCATAGCAACCGCCACCGCCGCCGAAACGGGCCTGGCTTCCTTCTATCCCGGCATCGGCAAGCGCAATGAGATGACATGTGCACATCGAAGCCATCCCTTCGGGAAACGGTTGAAGGTTTCCCGCGGCAAAGTCTCGATCGAGTGCCGTGTCAACGACCGCGGGCCGTTCATCCGTGGCCGGATCATCGACGTTTCGACCAGCGCGGCGCGCGCGCTCGGCATGATCGATGCGGGCGTCGTTCGAGTTGTGATCGAACCGGTCACCGATCCGAAGCCGGCCGGCCCTGCGATCGAAATTACCTCCGTCCCGACGGGCGTGCTTTAACGTTTTGGTAACTGATATTCCTAACGCCCTTTTTGGTGGTGTTCCCTTAAGAGCGGCATCAACAGGGGCAGGGAATGTCGAGCAGTTCGCCAAACGGCGCCGCAGTCGTGCGCCGGATGCTATCGAGGACAGGGTCGTTGATCCGCGCGCGCATGGGCGCCATCCAATGGCTTGTCCTGTGCGGCGCGGCGCTGGTGCTGGCGATCGCGCTCGGCACCGGGTACATGGCGCTGCAATACCGGGAGCGCGCGATCAAGGTCGCCGAACGCGACCTTACCAATACCGCGCTGCTGCTGTCGCGGCACTTCGACCAGCAACTTTCGGATCTCCAGCACGTACACGAAGATATCCTCACCTATGTCCGCGACGGGGGCATTGAAACGGCGGAAGCCTTCGAAAAGCAGATGTCGTTGCTCGCCACGCACGAGATGCTGCGCACGCGGCTTGCCGCGCTTCCGCACGTCGGCGCCCTGAATGTGTTCAACAGGGAGGGCTGGCTGATCAATTCCTCGGAAAGGTGGCCGGTGCCGGATATCCCGATTTCGGATCGGCGCTATTTCCAGGAGTTCACATCCGGACGGGCAACGCCCGACGTGCTTGTCGAACCAGTGATCAGCAAACTGACCGGCGTTTGGACCACGGTGTTCGCCCGCAAGATCACCGACCGCAAAGGCAACATCATCGGCTTCGCCACCCGCGGTGTCGAGCCGAGTCATTTCGAGGGTTTCGTCGCCTCGCTGTCGCTCGACAGCGACACCACGATCTCGATGGTGCACCGCGACGGCACCGTGATCGCCCGCTACCCGCAGGATTCGAAGCTTCGCGGCAGCAATGTTTCGGATAACCCGGCCTTCCAGCGCGCGATGGCAGCCGGTGGCAACCGGTCCGGTCCGTTCGTGAGCAGTGCGACGGATGACGACCGGATCGGCGCGGCCCGCATGCTCCATCATTTTCCGATCATGATCATCGCCGCCACCAGCACCGCGACGGCGCTCGCCGACTGGCGGGCCCAGACGCGGCTGCAATTCTTTGCGGCCGTACTCGCCGTAATCGTCGTCATCGTCACGATCTCGCTGATCGTGGCCCAATTGCAGCGCCAGCACCGCGCAGCGCAAAAGCTGCTGTCGGAGAAGAGCCAGCATCTCGACACCGCGATCAACACCATGACTCTGGGGCTGCTGCTGTTCGATGCGCGGGGCCGTCTCGTGATCTGCAACGAGCGCTACATCGAGATGTTCTCGCTGTCGCGCGACATCGTGAAGCCCGGATGCGCATTGCATGAGTTGATCCAGCACCGCAAGGAAACCGGCACCTTTGTCGGCGACGTTGACAGCTACTGCCAGAAATTTCTCGATCCAAAGGGCGACCACGCGGGGGACACGGTGATTTCGGTGCCGGACGGGCGCTTGATCAACCTGATCTACAGGCGCTCGCCCGACGGCGGCTGGGCCACCACGCTGGAGGACATCACCGAACGCCGGCGCGTCGAGGCGCGGATCGAGCGGCTCGCGCACTACGATTCGCTGACCGGCCTGCCGAACCGCACGCTGTTCCAGCGTCGTGCCGACGAACTGCTGCATCACACGGCCTACGCACGTTTTGCCATCCTTTATATCGACATCGACGAGTTCAAGCGGATCAACGATTCGCTCGGACACACGATCGGCGACGAATTCCTCAAGGCCGTCGCTGCGCGGCTGTCGCAGTCGAGCGGGCCCGGCGATTTCGTGGCGCGGCTCGGCGGCGATGAGTTCGCCATCGTTCAGCGCGACGCGCATTCTGAAGACCACGTCGATGCGCTGGTGGCACGCATCTACGCGGCGCTGCGCACGCCGTTCGATTGCCGCGGCCATAGCCTAGCGGCCGACGCCTCGATCGGCGTCGCGCTTGCGCCGGACCACGGCAGCGACCTGCATGGCCTTCTGAAGAGCGCGGACCTTGCGATGTACGCGGCCAAGGCCGCTGGCCGCCGCACCCACCGCTTCTTCGAGCCTTCGATGGAGACGGAAGCCAATCAGCGCCGTGCGCTGGAGCTCGACCTGCGGGCGGCGATCGCCCAAGGCGCCTTCGACATCCACTATCAGCCGCTGGTCGACCTCAAGACCAACGCCGTGACCGGCTGTGAGGCACTGCTGCGCTGGCATCATCCGCAGCGGGGTATGGTCTCGCCGGCCGAATTCGTGCCGATCGCGGAAGAAACCGGGCTGATCGAGGAGATCGGCGACTGGGTGCTGCGCACGGCCTGTGCCGAAGCAGCGGGCTGGCCGGACCATGTGCGCATCGCGGTCAATGTCTCGCCAGTTCAATTCCGCTCGCGGACGCTGGCAATCAAGATCGCCGCCGCATTATCCGAGAGCGGGCTCGACCCGCGCCGGCTCGAGCTCGAGATCACCGAAGCGGTGCTGATCGCCGACGACGATGCGGCGCTGGTCGCGCTCAACCAGTTGCGCGAACTCGGCGTGCGCATAGCGCTCGATGATTTCGGCACTGGATATTCGTCATTGAGCTATCTGCAGCGCTTTCCCTTCGACAAGATCAAGATCGACCGCACCTTTGTTAAGGAGCTGGAGCGCGGCACCTCGATCATCAAGGCGGTGGTCTCGATCGCGGCCGACCGCAACATGATTACGACGGCCGAGGGCGTCGAGACGGAGGAGCAGCGCGCGACGGTTCACGCGCTCGGCTGTACCCAGATGCAGGGTTATCTGTTCAGCCCGCCGCGCAAGGCGATGGAAGTCCGCACCTTGATGGCCGCGCGAAAGGCCGAAGACGCCGCCTGAGCTATTTGGACTTGCCACCGCAATTGTAAGCCTTGCGGAAGCCGGCGGCCTGGGCGTCGTCCTCCGAACAGAACCAGCGCTCGGAATTGGTCAGGCCGGGGTAGGAGCGGCAGGACTGCAGGTGATAGATGCCGAGATTGCCGGTGACGCGGGCGCGCACGGCATATTTGCCTTTGATGGGGCAGCCTGCCGGCATCACGGGATCGGCAGAGAACAGAACGCTGCGAATCTCCTGGTCACGGTCGGCCCCGCATGAGCCGCCGAGCAGGGCGGCATCCTTCTGCCAGAGGCGGAAATCGGCGGGCGCTGTGAAGCAGCCCTTCCAGAGCCCGCGGCGCTCGGTCTTGGCATCCAGCTCGTCCGCCTTGAATTTCCCCTTGGGGTCGGCAAGCGCAAAGCCCTTCTGCACCAGGAGCTGGCTCAGGTTCACCGTCTCGCCCTCGACAATGCATACACCGAGCCGCCGCTTCCTAGTGGCGGGATCGGGCCCGAGGTCGCCGCAACGGACCTGCCTGTCACCAATCAGCTGGGTCAGCTGCTCGCGCGCCTCGACGCCGCAGGCCCAGCTGTCGGCGTGCTCGTCGATGCACATCTGGTCGACCGGCGGCGCGTCGATGCCGTCGAGGCGAAACGTGCTGTTGGCGAGCTGCAGCGTGCCCCCATCTCTCACGACAGCCGTGGCGGCCAAGGCCGAGTGTGTTGATACGGCAAAGATCATGGAGAAGGCGGAGGCGAGGAGGGACGTCCGAAACCGCATGGCGACACCATTTCCATTCAATAAAACATTTCCTAGCACGGGGGCGGGGACGCGCGTGGCTGCTATTTTCCCGCGGCAGATCGACCGACAAAGACGAGCGCAATGGTGGAAACCGCAACGCTCAGCGACAGCAGGATCAGGCCGAGCCCGAGCGCGAGCGCGAGGTCACCCTTGCTGGTCTCCAGCGCAATCGCCGTCGTCATGGTGCGGGTGAACCCTGCGATGTTTCCGCCGACGATGATGATGGCACCGACCTCGGCGATGGCGCGGCCGAACGCGGCGAGGAAGGCGGTCAGGATCGAGCCGTGGCCGAGCGAGAACATCAGGCCGATGCTGCGCAGGGTCGAGAGGCCGTCTATGCGCGCGAGGTCGGCATACTCCGCCCACAGCAGCGAGGCCGGCCGATGTACAAGCGCTACCACGATCGGCGTCGCCAGCACCGCCTGCGCAATGATCATCGCCGTCGGCGTGAAGAGAAGACCTGCGGGACCGAGGGGCCCGGAGCGTGACAGCAGCAGGAAGACCCCGAGCCCGGCCACGACCGGCGGCAGGCCGAGAAACGCGTTGGTCAGCACGATCACCGCCTGTCGCCCGCGAAACCGGCTGACCGCAAGCAGGGCGCCGAACGGTGCGCCGATCACCAGCGCGATCAGGCTTGCCGTGAGGCTCACGCGCAGCGACAGCGCAACGATGCCGGACAGTTCGGGATCGAGCCGCGCGATCAACGCGAAAGCGGAGAATACGGCTTGGGTGAAATCATTCATGCCGGCTGTTCTGGCTATGCCCTCTATCGGGAACTTCGTTCTGCTCCGGAGAACTACGGAGCTACCATTCCGAAAATCCCTTTAGCATCTGAGGATGAACGAGGAAATTTTGCCTGACGCAATTGACTGCATTAGAACAAATGAAGAACATTCTCGCCTTCCATTCAAGTCGGAAAATGCCCATGGCGCTCCATCCACAGGCCGACCAACCAGACGATGCCGGGCTTGAAGCCGTGGTGGATCAGGCGATCGAAGCCTGCGGCGGCGATTTGCGGGCCACGATCCGCGCGCTGATCGCGGCCAATAACTATCTGGAAGACGAAGTCACCGAGCTGATGAAGGCGGTCTCACACGCCTATGCGCGGGGCAGATTCTAGACCTATTCAGGCTGAGCCGGAGCGGGCCGCGGGCTCCTCGGCCATAATGCCGGGCATTTCGGGCCGATAAGTCCCACTAATACCGTTGCCTCGGCTTGGTTTTGCTGTACCACAGGCGGCGAAGAAGCCCGCCAAAAAGCTCAAGCCTGCAAGAACATGTTCAAGAAAATCCTGATCGCAAACCGCGGCGAGATCGCCTGCCGGGT
>JAEZEU010000171.1 GCA_023432885.1 Pseudomonadota bacterium
GAGGACATCAGATGCGAAAAATAATTTTTGCAGCGAGTACCGTCGCAGTTGCGTTGAGCATGATGGCTTGGCCTACGCCGAGTGATGCCCAGAGGGGGCGCGACTGGTGCGCCAAGAGGAAAGGAGCCCTCCACTGCAGCTATGCTAGTGAGGACCAATGCCGGGCATCCCTTGCCGGAAGAGGCGGCACTTGCGTCCCACGGCAAGCGAGCCGGTGACGCTCTTGAACGTGGAGGTCATCTGAAGCGGCCTTGGTTGATGCGCGTGCAAACGCATCGCGGAGGCCACTTCGCTGGCTCTATTTACCCGTTGCAGATGCCTGCCTGATCCGGCTCTCAGTCCGACTTATCATTTCAGCGAGCAATGGATCTCTTCTCGACAACGTCGCGAAGCCAAGGATGTTGGCCGCGATCCGGGCAAGGAATCCCAATGGGATCGAAAAGAGCCTTCGGAGAACGAATGCGCCCATGAGCAACCTCGATAACGGCTTAGTGGCGGCCCGTGGGACATGGTGGAGCGCGGGCTCGCGAGGGGCCTGCTTCCTCGTCATCTGGCTCGTGCTTGCCGGCGCCGACATTCGGGACTTTCCAGCCGCAGCCGCGGCCGTTGTCTCAGCGACCTGGACGAGCCTGCGCCTGCTGGCGCCCCGGACCTCGCGCGTCTCGCTTCGCGCCATTGCTGGACTGGCGCTGCGCTTCCTGTGCCAGTCCGTCATAGCCGGTGTGGATGTCGCATTACGCGCGCTCCATCCCCGGCTGCCGCTGCGCACCGGCTTCGTGTCCTATCCGATCAGTCTTCCGCCCGGCGTCGCTCGCAATGTGTTCGCCACGCTCACCAGCCTGCTGCCCGGCACCGTGCCGACTGGGACGGAGCGAGGACAGCTTCTCTACCACTGCCTCGATGTTGGACAGCCCGTCGCAGCGCAACTCGCGGCAGAGGAGGCCGCATTGTCCCGGGCGCTCGGCGATGGCTGAGTTCCTTACCGCGGCGCTCGGCTTCATTCTGGCCATGCTGGCGCTCGGGATGATGCGCATCCTGCGCGGTCCGGGCGATGCAGACCGCATGATGGCGGCTCAGCTGATCGGGACAGGAGGCATCGCGGCGTTGCTCCTGCTTGGAGCAGTGACCCGCGTGGCTGAAGCGATCGACGTGGCTTTGACCATCGCGCTTCTCGCCACCTTCGCTTCCATCGCCTTTGTAAAAAAGGGGCTTGCCGATCTGGGCGCTGATGAAGCCAGTTAGACGGAGGACACATGAGGTTTGCACTCGATATGCTGACGATCGCCGCCGTATCGGCGGGCGCGTTCTTTTTCCTGGCAGGCACCGTCGGCCTCCTTCGCTTCCCCGATACACTAACGCGGCTGCATGCGCTCACCAAAGCGGACAACCTTGGCCTCGGTCTCGTCGTGCTCGGGTTGCTGCCGCAGGCAGGGAGCCTGCGCCTCCAGCTGAAGCTGATCGGCATCTGGCTGTTGGGGCTGCTGGCGGGCGCGACGGTCTCGCAGCTGATTGCACGGGCTGCGCGCCAGAGCGGGCCCGGCAGATGACCATGGCAACCATCCTCGAGATGGTGCTCGCCGCAGTGGTGCTGGGCCTCGGCATCTGGACGATAGCGGCGCGCGAGACCTATGCGGCTAGCGCGGGCTATGTCGCCTACGGGCTGTTGCTCGCACTGGTCTGGGTGCGTCTCGATGCTTTCGATGTTGCATTGACCGAGGCCGCAATCGGCGGAGGGTTGGGAGGCGTCCTGCTGCTGGGAGCGGCTGCCCGTCTGCGGGCCAGCGAACCGGCGTCCGTAGCCGAAGCACCGGGCACGATCATGCGCCTCAGCGCGGCGGCAGTATCCGTAATCATCGCTACCGCACTCGCTGCCGCGGTGCTGCTCTTGCCTGAGCCCGCACCGACGCTCGCCCCGGCGGCCGTCGCCAATGCCTCGGCAACAGGCCTCGCCAATCCGGTCACCAATGTCCTGATGGCCTTTCGCGCCATGGACACCATGCTCGAGAAAGTCGTGCTCCTGCTCGCGATCATGGGCGTCTGGTCGCTTGCATCGGACAAGGCCTGGGGCGGCCGCCCGGGGCCTCGCCACCACGCCGATCCGCGCGGCGTCCTCGCCTTCCTGGCGCGCCTGTTGCCGCCGGTCGGCATCGTCGTGGGCATCTACATATTCTGGACGGGAGCAAACCACCCCGGTGGAGCATTTCAAGGCGGCTCGATTCTCGCGGCGATGTGGCTGCTCGTCATCATGGCGGGTTTGACGGATACGCCTGCCGTGAGCGGCCGAGGGCTGCGGCTCGTCCTGACCGCAGGTCCCGGCGTGTTCCTCGTCGTCGGTCTTGCAGGGCTCTGGTTTGGGCCGGCATTCCTTGCCTATCCGCCTGACCTCGCCAAGCCGCTGATTCTGACGATCGAGGTCGCGATGGTGCTCACCATTGCGGTCACGCTCGGCTTGCTGCTGGCCGGCGCGCCGGAACGGAGCGTTCGGCGATGACCGAGACGACAATATACGGATTGTACGCCGCTTCTGCCGTCGGGCTTGGGCTGTACGGCCTGATCACCAATCCGCAGCCGCTCCGCAAGATTGTCGCCTTCAATCTGCTGGGCAGCGGCGTGTTTCTTCTCCTCGGCGTAGTCGGACGGCGGGGCGCCGCGGCGGGCCTCGGCAATGATCCGGTACCGCAGGCGCTGGTCATCACCGGCGTTGTCGTTGCTTTTTCCGCAACGGCCCTGGCGGTAGCGTTGTTGCTGCGACTGTTCCAGACCACCGGTTCGGCCACGCTGCGCGAGGGCGCATCGACCAGCGCGGGCATCGGGCGCTCCGGTGACTAATGCCGCACCCTGCTACAGCTATGGACGCGGCGACGACCACGGGCGGCTACCTGCTGGTACTCTCGATCATCATCCCGGTGGCAGGCGTCCTGCTGGCCTTCGTCGTCGGTGGACGGCACATCGAGCGGATCGCTTTCGCTAGCATCCTGGTCGGGCTCGTGACAGTCGCGGCGGTATTCGTGACCCTGCAGCAGAGCGACGGCCCGCTTGTTTACCTGCTCGGTGCCTGGGCGCCGCCGCTCGGCGTGGCCCTGCGCGCAGACGGATTG
>JAEZEU010000356.1 GCA_023432885.1 Pseudomonadota bacterium
ACGTCTGGCATGCGTTCGTCGACTCCACGAGGTTCACGCAAGCAGTCGTGCTCGAACAGGGCGGCACCGGCTGGGAGAAGATCCAGTCGATCTTTTCAGCCGCGCGCCATCTCGGCGCTGACGTGTCGACCGCCTACGCGATACAGGGCGCGCTGGCGCTTTTCCTCGCCGCCAGCATTGCTTTCCTTTGGCACAGCGATGCCGCCTTTGAGCTGAAGGCATCCGGCCTTGCGCTCGGCTGCCTGCTCGCCACGCCTTATGTGCTCGACTACGATCTCGTCGTATCGGCCGTGGCAATCGCGTTCTTCGCGCGCCACGGACTTGCGCGTGGATTCCTTGACTACGAGATCAGCCTTCTTGCCGCCGCCTGGCTTGTCCCGCTGCTGTCGCGCGGCGTGGCCGGCGCAACGGCTCTGCCGCTCGGGCTGATCGTTCTGCTGGCATTCTACGGATTCGTGCTGCGGCGCGCCGTGCGCGATCATTCAAATGCAAATCACAAGCGCTTGCTGGCGAAAGCGTGATGCGATTTGTCTTGCCGTGTTCCTCACGGCCCTGATCGGATCGTTTCGCGATACTGCACTGCAGTAGAGAAATCGCCTTTTTCCAATTGCCTGCTCTTGCGGCACGCCCGCTCAGCCATCATTCTTTGGCCGGGTTGGGGCGGTACGCGGCTCACCCTGCTGGTTGATTCCTCGATCGAAACGTGAGGCGATGTACAAGCTTTATTCGATGCAACGCTCAGGCAACAGCTACAAGGTCCGGCTTGCGCTGGCGCTGCTCAACATCCCCTATGAGGCGGTCGAGATCGACATCCTGCGCGGCGAGAGCCGCACGCCGGAATATCTCGCCAAGAATCCGACTGGGCAGATTCCGCTGCTGGAGGTCGACGGACGCTACCTCGCCGAATCCAACGCCATCCTGTGGTTCGTGGCCAACGGCACCTCGCTGTCGCCGGAAACCCGCATCGAGCGCGCCGAAGCGCTGCAATGGATGTTCTTCGAGCAGCATGCGCTGGAGCCCAACATAGGCGCCGCCTATTTCTGGCTGTCGCTGGTCAAGGGTGGCCGCGAGTTGCAAACCCATGCGCTGGAAGACTGGATGGAGCGCGGATACGCGGCGCTTCAGGTGATGGAGAACCATCTCAAGACCCATCAGTATTTCGCCGCGGGCCAGCTCACCGTCGCCGACATCGCGCTGTACGGCTACACCCATGTCGCCGACCGCTGCGACTTCGATCTCTCCACCTTCCCCGCCATCCGCGCCTGGCTGCGCCGGATCGAAGATACGCCGGGCTTCGTGACCATGGACTGGACGCCGGGCGACCTGATCGATGACGCGCCCAGTGTCGCGGCGAGCGCCTGACGCAATTTCCTGTGAAGACTAGGCAAGAATAGCGCGGAAAACGGGGAAACCGCTCGCCCGGCCACGGTTCCGCCATGATCGACACGGGTGGTCGCCGCAATCTTGCCGACGGCCCGCAATAATCTCGACCGCTCGCTGGTGATTCGCCGCGATGGAAGGATTTGGACCAATGATCCGGTCACAGGGCGCCGTTGGCTTCGCCTGCCGGCCAGCGCCTGTTGCCTCAACGCGCTTGATCAACGCCGTCGCGGGCTCGCTCGCGTTCGGCGCCGCCTCGCTGTACCTGATCACCACCCTGAAGGTGCTGGCGATCAAGCTGACGGCGATGCCGATCCCGATGTGATCCGGCGGCTCCGCTGCTACACTTCCTGAACCAGCCGCGCGCGATGCCTGACATTGCCTCACATCGCGGTACGACCATGATGAAGACGCCCGTTGGACTTGTGACCGTTGCGCTCTCGGCAGCGACGCTGCTTGCCGGCACGATCTTGCTGGCCACGGGCACGCGAGGCCAGAACTCGTCGTTCCAGTCCTCCGCCGGAGAGCTCGAGGTGCAGACCTTTGCCAGCGGCCTCGTTCACCCTTGGGCGCTCGCCTTCCTGCCTGACGGCAAGATGCTGGTGACGGAGCGTCCCGGCCGCATGCGCATCGTTTCGGCCGAGGGGCAGCTCTCCGCCCCGCTCAAGAATGTCCCGGAGGTCTGGGCCAGCGGCCAGGGTGGCCTGCTCGACGTGATCGCCGACAGGAATTTTGCGCAAAACCGGACGATCTTCTTTTGTTACGCCGAGCGCACCAACGGCGGCGGACGCACGGCGGTGGCGCGCGCCAGGCTCAACGAGGCCGGCGGCAGGCTCGACGAGACAAAGGTGATCTTCCGCCAGGAGGGACCGCTGTCGTCGGGCAATCACTATGGCTGCCGCATCGCTCAGGCGAATGACGGCAACCTGTTCGTCACCCTCGGCGAGCACTTCAGCCATCGCGACGAGGCGCAGAACCTTTCCAATCATCTCGGCAAGGTGATCCGCATCACCCCGGACGGCTCGGCACCGCCGGACAATCCCTTCGTCGGTCGCAAGGGCGCCAAGCCGGAAATCTGGAGCTATGGCCATCGCAACGAGCAGGGCCTCACCATCAATCCCGCTACCGGCGAGCTCTGGGAAGTCGAGCACGGGCCGCGCGGCGGTGACGAGGTCAACGTCATCGAGAAGGGCAAGAACTACGGCTGGCCAGTGATCGGCTTCGGCGTGGATTATTCCGGCGCGAAGATTCACGAAGCCACCGCCAAGCCCGGCATGGAGCAGCCGGTGAAATACTGGGTGCCGTCGATCTCGCCCTCGGGCGCCGTCTTCTACACGGGGAAGCTGTTTCCGAAGTGGGACGGCAGCCTGTTCACCGGCGCGCTCTCCGGGCGGATGCTGGTCCGGCTCACCGTCAACGGCCATGCCATCACCGGCGAGGAACGGCTGCTGCAGAACCTGAACGAACGCATCCGCGCCGTCCGCCGGGGTCCGGACGGCGCGCTGTGGCTGCTGACCGACAATTCGGCGGGCCGGATTTTGCGGGTGACGCCGGCCGCGAAGTGACCCGCCGCCCCTGTTTCCCGGAGAGGTGGATATCTATGACCGGCGGGAGCCTGCTCGATCATCGCTGCGCAATTGCAAGGCGCTGATGGCTACATGTAGGGCCGGGCTCGTCCCGGCGTTGCCGAACGTCCGAGC
>JAEZEU010000292.1 GCA_023432885.1 Pseudomonadota bacterium
ATACCTGGCAGCAGACCATGGTCATCGCCTCGCACTGGGTCGGATTGACCTTGCCCGGCATGATCGAGGAACCGGGCTCGTTCTCCGGCAGGATCAGTTCGCCGAGGCCTGAGCGCGGACCGGAACCGAGCAGGCGGATGTCATTGGCGATCTTGAAGAGGCCAGTTGCGACGGAGTTGATCGCGCCGTGCGCGGAGACGTAGGCGTCGTTGGAGGCTAGCGCCTCGAATTTATTGGGCGCGCTGGTGAACGGCAGTTTTGTGATCTCGGCGACGTGCCTGGCGAAGGTCTTCGCGAATTTCGGTTTTGAGTTCAGCCCCGTGCCGACCGCCGTGCCGCCTTGCGCGAGGGGATACAGTTCCTTCACAGCTACGCGCAGCCGCGCCAGCCCGCTCTCGACCTGCGCGGCATATCCGGAAAACTCCTGGCCCAGCGTCAATGGCGTCGCATCCTGGGTGTGAGTACGGCCGATCTTCACGATCCCTGAAAAGGCCTTCTCCTTCTGCTGCAGCGCGCGGTGCAGTTCTTCCAGCGCGGGAATGAGGTCGGCGATGATGTTGCGGGCGGCAGCGATATGCATCGCGGTCGGGAACGAATCGTTCGACGACTGGCTCATGTTGACGTGATCGTTGGGATGCACCGGTTCCTTGGCGCCCAGCTTGCCGCCAAGCAGCTCATTGGCGCGGTTGGCGATCACCTCGTTGAGGTTCATATTGGTCTGGGTACCGGAGCCGGTCTGCCACACCACCAGCGGAAAGTGATCGTCGAGCTTGCCCTCGATCACCTCGCGCGCCGCGCGAACGATTGCGTCTGCACGCCGCGCATCCAGTAGGTTGAGCTCGCGGTTGGTCTCGGCGGACGCCAGCTTCACGATGCCGAGCGCATGGATGATCGCGATCGGCATGCGGTCGTTGCCGATGCGAAAATTCTGCCGTGACCGCTGCGTCTGCGCGCCCCAATAGCGGTCCGCAGGAACCTCGATGGGCCCGAAACTGTCGGTCTCGGTGCGGGTGGAATTGGTTTTTGGAGATCGGGCCATGATTGGACGTCCAATACGCCTGAGGGCAGGACGTTCAGTGTAGGCATGATCGGGAACAGTGGGTACCGCTTTTCGCGCGGCAAACGCCAAGCGTTTCCCGCTCAGATCATGCCAACAAGCGCAGAAAGCGCGCCAGCTATTTCTTGCGGAAGCGGTCGAAGCGCACCACGGTCGCGCCTTCATTGCCGCGCGACGGCTCTTCCGTTTCCGGATCCGGCGTGGTGGCAGGCGGGGCAGGGGACGCGGGGACGGCCGGAAGCTTCGCGGCAGGCGCTTCGGCCGCTTCCTGCGGCTCGAACTGCAGACCGAACTGCACCGACGGATCGAAGAAGCTCTTGATGGCTGCAAAGGGCACCACCAGCCGCTCAGGGATGCCGCCGAACGACAGGCCGACCTCGAAATGATCTTCGGTTACCACCAGGTCCCAGAACTGGTGTTGCAGAATGATCGTCATCTCTTCCGGATATTGCGCGAGCAGCCGCGGCGACAGCTTCACGCCGTCCGCCTTGGACAGGAAGGTGATGAAGAAATGATGCTCGCCCGGAAGTCCGTGCTCGGCCGCATCGCTCAGCACGCGGCGGAGCACTCCGCGCAGTGCGTCCCGCGCCAGCACGTCGTATCGGATGTGATCGGTCGCCATGGTCTTCCTTGCAAGTCATCAAACAATCGGGCTCGGCGGCCGCCGACTCGCCCCTCGGCGATATGGTACCCCGCCCGCAGGCCGAGGTCAGCAGGCCAGCGAGGCGCAATTTCGGGGTAGCCAACGCTTCGCGGTGAGGCAACGGAGCAAATGAAAGTGGAGGCTTCTGTTGCCAGGTGCCTCCGAACCCCGCCTGACGGAGCTTAACCCGTCAGGACTTTAAAGTGGTCTTTCAAACTGCGTTACGCAGCCTGAGCAACCGGAGCATAGTTGTCGTTGGCAACTATAGCAGTAGCCCGATAACGGCGGAACAATACCGGGAAAAAACACGCCCTTTACGCCCTCGTCGATCCTATTTCGCCCCCGCCAAAGCCCGCCCTCTGGAACGGGCTTTGGTGGAGGCGCCGGGTACCGCCCCCGGGTCCGAATGGTTTATTGCGACGGCCATTTATTTCCATAGCCGGCGAGCCGGCACGCTCAATATAGGGGGCAAAGGTTGAGAAAAACAGTGCCGGAAAACCACGCTTTCATGTCCCTGTAACCGGCCCGGCAGGGCTTGGCTGCCTCGGAACGGCCGTTCTAAATTCCCGGCCATGTCTTCCGACACCGAACCGGCCGCTTTTTCGGAACCGGATGTTTCCGCACCAAAGCAGCCCAATCCGCCCGGGCTGGCCGAGCTGTTTTTCGCCTTCGCCAAGATGTCGCTTGCGGGCTTTGGCGGCGTGCTGGTCTGGGCACGGCGCGGGATCGTCGAGCAGCATCGCTGGATGACGGCGGACGAGTTCAACGAGACCTTTGCGCTCTGTCACTTCCTGCCCGGTCCGAACATCGTCAATCTCTCGTTCGTGTTCGGCTCGCGCTTTGCCGGTTTTGCCGGCGGACTTGCCGCCTTTGCCGGCCTGATCGCACCGCCCATGCTGATCGCGATCGTACTTGCGGCGCTTTATGCGCACTACGGTGAAATCGAGGCGCTGCGCCGGACCCTTGCCGGCGTTTCCTGCGCGGCCGTGGGTCTTCTGATCGCGGTCGTGCTTCGCATGATGATGCCGCTGCTCAGCAAGCGCGATGTGGCGGGCATGTTGATGCTCGTCGGTGTGTTCGTTGCCATCGGGATGCTGCGGCTGCCGCTGCAAGTAGTGTTGCTGGTCGCCGTCCCGCTCAGCTTGTTGATCACGTGGTTGGTGCGCAGGCGGGATGCCGCATGAACGCCGTCGGCCAACTCTGGATGCTCGTCCTGACTTTCGCCTGGATGTCGCTTTTTGCGGTTGGGGGCGCCAATTCCGCCATTCCTGAAATGCACCGCGTAGCGGTCGACGTGCATCACTGGATGACCGACACGCAATTCGCTGACGCCTTTGCAATCTCGCAGCTCTCGCCGGGGCCGAATGTGCTGATCGTAACCCTGATCGGATATTCAGTGGCGGGCGTTGCCGGCGCGCTGGCGGCAACGATCGCAATGTGCGGGCCGACCGCAATCCTCGCCTATTATGTGAGCGGGTTCTTGCGCCGCTCCAGCGGATCGCGCTGGCCGGCCATCATGCAGGCAGCGCTGGTTCCATTGTCCATTGGTCTTATGGCGGCGAGCGCACTGATCCTGGCACTTGCCTCTGACACAAGCCCGGCGGCGGCAATGCTAACAATTGTCGCAGCCGCGCTGGCCGTTGCCACGAAAGTCAATCCGTTCTGGATATTGGCAGCCGGTGGACTTTTGGGTTTTGCTGGCGTTGTCTGACGAAAATCGCTAGCAAAAGGTCCCGGCAATGGATCACCAGGCCATGCAAGCGGGCGCAAACTTCTTTGGGGGGAGTAATATATGAGTGAAACGCCGAGCCAGGCGACTGGCCATTCCTGGATGCCAAAATGGGTCAAGGGTCCGCAGGACTTCGTCGGCGGGCTCGCACTGATGGCATTGGCGCTGTTTGCGCTATGGGCCTCGCGCGACCTGCAGGGCATGCACGGGTTCTCCTTCGGCGCAGGAACCGCCCCGCGCATGTTCGGCGTGCTGCTGCTCGCGTTGGGCTTCGGCGTGGCGCTCGTGGGCATCCTCAGCGAGGGGCCGCCGATCCAGAAATATCACTGGCGTGGCCCGTTCTTCGTTTCGCTTGCAATCATTTCCTTTGCCTTCACGATCCGGCCTCTGGGGCTGATCGTCTCTGCTTTCGCGAGCTTCATGATCGCGGCGCTCGGAACGCCCGAAACGAAATGGGGGGAGGCCGTCATCGTCGGTATTTGTCTGACGGTCGGGTGCGCCTTGCTGTTTCCCTATGCGCTGGGGCTGCCGTTCCAGCTCTATCCGCGCTTCATGATCCAGTGAGGGCAAGATGGCCGATCTGTTTCAGAATCTCGCCCTCGGCTTTGGTGTCGCTTTTACCCCGATCAACCTGATGCTCTGCCTGATCGGCGCGCTCGTTGGCACGCTGGTAGGCGTCTTGCCCGGCATCGGCACCATCGCAACGGTGGCGATGCTCCTTCCGATCACCTTCGGCCTGCCGCCGGTCGGCGCGCTGATCATGCTCGCGGGCATCTATTACGGCGCGCAGTATGGCGGCTCGACTACGTCGATCCTGGTCAATATTCCCGGTGAGGCGACATCCGTGGTCACCACGCTCGATGGCCACCAGATGGCCAAGCAAGGGCGTGCCGGTCCGGCCCTCGCGATCGCCGCGATCGGCTCCTTCTTCGCCGGCTGCGTTGCAACCGTGCTGATCGCCGTGCTCGGCGCGCCGCTGACAAAGCTCGCGCTGGCGTTCGGTCCAGCCGAGTATTTCTCGCTGATGGTGCTCGGCCTGATCTTTGCCGTGGTGCTGGCGAAGGGTTCGGTTCTCAAGGCGATCGCCATGATCGCGTTCGGGATCCTGTTGTCCATGGTCGGCTCCGACATCGAAACTGGCGCCTCCCGCATGGCGTTCAACATTCCGGAGCTTGCCGACGGTCTCGGCTTCGCCACCGTGGCGATGGGGGTGTTCGGCTTTGCGGAAATCATCCGCAACCTGGATGCTGGCGCCGGGCTGAATCGCGATCTGGTGCAGCAAAAGATCACCGGCCTGATGCCGACCAAAAAGGATCTTATCGATTCCGCGCCCGCGATTGGCCGCGGCACCGTGCTCGGCTCGATCCTCGGCATCCTGCCCGGAGGCGGCGCGGTCATCTCCTCGTTCGCCTCCTACACGCTGGAGAAAAAGATTTCGAAGACGCCGTCGCGGTTCGGACGCGGTGCCATCGAAGGCGTTGCCGGCCCGGAAAGCGCCAACAATGCCGCGGCGCAGACCTCCTTCATCCCGCTGCTTACGCTCGGTATCCCGCCGAATGCGGTGATGGCGCTGATGGTCGGCGCCATGACCATCCACGGCATCGTGCCGGGTCCGCAGGTCATGCAGAAGCAGCCCGAACTCGTCTGGGGCATGATCGCCTCGATGTGGCTCGGCAACCTGATGCTGATCATCATCAACCTGCCGCTGGTCGGCATCTGGGTCCGTCTGTTGCGCGTGCCCTACCGGTTGATGTTCCCGTCGATCGTGGTGTTCTGCGCCATCGGCATCTACTCGGTGAACAATGCGCCGGTTGACGTCATCTTGGCCGGCGCGTTCGGCCTGGTCGGCTACTGGCTGATCAAGCATGATTTCGAGCCGGCGCCGATGCTGCTCGGCATGGTGCTGGGGCCGCTGATGGAGGAGAACCTGCGCCGGGCGCTCTTGATTTCGCGCGGCGACTGGTCGGTGTTCGTCACCCGCCCGCTGTCGGCGGTGCTGATGGCGGTTGCCGCCGGGCTCCTGGTGCTGGCGGTGCTGCCAGCGCTGCGCAAGAAGCGCGACGAGGTATTCGTGGAGTAGAACTACCTGCGGCGGCACGCCGCAGGCCGTTCCAATCGACTTCCGTGTCGATATGGTGAAATGACGGTGCCGGCCCGAGAAAGGCCGGCATTTTCCTTTGTTTAACGGGCTTTCCCGGAGGGATCGAATGAACTTCTATGGTCGCCTACTGGCGCAGGCAGGTCTGGCTGCCGCCGTCTCGCTCGGCGCTGTTGCCGCGCAGGCGCAAACCTATCCGACCCGCAATATCACCATGATCGTGCCCTTCGCGGCGGGTGGTCCGACCGACGTGATCGCACGCCTCGTCACTGGCCAAATGGCCCCGGGCCTTGGCCAGAGCATCATCATCGAGAACGTGGTCGGCGCTGGCGGGACCACCGGTGCTACGCGCGCGGCCCGCGCCGCCAATGACGGCTATACGCTCATTACAGGGCATATGGGCACCCATGCCGCATCGGTCCCGCTCTATCCCAAGCTCGCGTATCACCCGGAAAAGGACTTTGAGCCGGTCGCACTGCTCGCGGGCACGCCGATCCTGATCCTGGCGCGCAAGGATTTTCCGCCGAAGGATCTCAAGGAATTCGTCGCCTACGTGAAGGCCAATGCGGACAAGGTCAATGCCGCCCATGCCGGCGTCGGCTCGGTGTCGCACGTCTCCTGCGAACTGCTCAATTCGATCCTCGGCATCAAGCCCGTGGGCGTACCCTTCAACGGCACGGGACCTGCGATGAACGCGCTGGTCGCCGGCCAGGTCGACTATATGTGCGACCAGATCGTCAACGCGGTGCCGCAGATCAATGCGGGCACCATCAAGGCCTATGCGGTGGCAACGCCCGAGCGTAACCCATCGCTGCCCAACGTGCCGACCACGAAGGAGGCCGGTCTGCCGGAATTCCAGGCCCAGGCCTGGAACGCGATCTTCGCGCCCAAGGGCACTTCGCCCGAGATCGTCGCGAAGCTCAACGCCTCGGCCGCCAAGGCGCTCGACGACGAGACCGTGAAGAAGCGGCTGCTCGAGCTCGGCAGTGTGATTCCGGCGCCCGCGGACCGAACCCCGCAGGCCTTGGGGACGCTGGTGAAGAACGAGATCGCCAAATGGTCGGCCGTGCTCAAGCCTGCGCAGAATTGATCCTTTGCGGCTGACAAGCCGGACGGGGGGCGGGACACGGGTTCCGCCCCTTGCCGTTTTCGGGTTGGACAAACAATTCCTTGTATAATCGGGCGTGAAGCCGAGTCGGGCCTGTCGAGGCGCCGACCCGGCCGTTAAATTCACCAATCCATGGGAACGACCCGGCCCCGACGCCATGAACCAGTATCACGACCTGCTTGAACGCATCCTTGCCGACGGTGTGGAGAAGCACGACCGCACCGGCACCGGTACGCTGTCGATCTTCGGCCACCAGATGCGATTCAACCTGCAGGCGGGCTTTCCGATGCTGACCACCAAGCGGCTGCCGCTGAAGGCGATCGTTCACGAGCTGCTCTGGTTCCTAAAAGGCGACACCAACATCAAGTACCTCAAGGACAACGGCGTCACGATCTGGGACGAGTGGGCCGACGCCAACGGCGATCTCGGCCCGGTCTACGGCTCGCAGTGGCGATCATGGCCGGCTCCCGACGGCCGGCACATCGACCAGATCGCCAATGTCGTCGACATGATCAAGCGCAATCCGGATTCGCGCCGGCTGATCGTCAGCGCATGGAATCCTGCGGAAGTCGACAAGATGGCGCTGCCGCCCTGCCACTGCCTTTTCCAGTTCTACGTGGCCGGTGGCAAGCTGTCCTGCCAGCTGTATCAGCGCTCCGGCGACGTCTTCCTCGGCGTGCCCTTCAACATCGCCTCCTATGCGCTGCTCACCATGATGATGGCGCAGGTCAGCGGCCTGAAGCCGGGCGACTTCGTGCATTCGCTGGGTGATGCGCATTTATATTCCAACCATCTGGAACAGGCGCGGCTGCAGCTGACGCGCCCGACGCGCCAATTGCCGACCATGAAGATCAATCCCGAGGTGAAGGATATCTTCTCCTTCCGCTATGAGGATTTCGTGCTCGAGAACTACGACCCGCATCCGCACATCAAGGCAGAGGTCGCGGTGTGACCGCGACCGCCTCTGTCCACCCTCAAGTCGTCCTCGTCGTCGCGGTCGCCGAGAACGGGGTGATCGGACGTGCCAACACGATCCCTTGGCGGCTGAAATCCGACCAGCAGCGTTTCAAGGCGATCACGCTGAACAAGCCTGTGGTGATGGGCCGCAGGACCTTCGAGTCGCTGCGGCGTCCGTTGCCCGCAAGGACCAACATCGTCGTCACCCGCGACGCCGGCTATCGGGCTGCGGGCGCGATCGTCACGACATCATTCGAGAACGCCTGCGCCATCGCTCGCGGCGATGCGCTGCGGCGCTCGGTCGCGGATATCGCCATGATCGGTGGTGTAGATGTGTACGCGCGGTCCCTGCCGATTGCCGACCGGCTGGAAGTCACTGAAGTCCACGCGACGGTCGAAGGCGATACCCGCTTTCCCGCCATTGACCTCACGGAATGGCAGGAGGTCGCACGCATCCGCCATCCGGCGGGCTCCGACGACAGCGCCGATTTTTCCTATGTGACATATCGTCGGCGTCGATCACGTTAACTGAGCCAATGTTTGCATTGACTTTTTCGCCCTTGAGCCTAGCTGCTTGGAGAGCAGGCCGCGCGTTGTAAGCGCTTTTGCGGTCCCCTATAAAGCCGCCCTAGTTGCTAGGCGGGAGTCCATGCCGGGCAGGTCCCGTAGAGGAGAGAGGTTCGAATGCCGTGGAAGAATCAAGGCGGGGGCCCGTGGGGCTCGGGTCCGAAAGGGCCGTGGGGCCAGGGCCCGCAGTCGGCTGGCCCGCGGCCGCCCGACCTTGAAGATCTGCTGCGCCGCGGCCAGGACAAGATGCAGCAGTTGCTGCCGGGCGGCCATCTCAGTGCCATGGGCATTGCGCTGATCCTGATCGGCGCGCTCGCGATCTGGGGCCTGTCGGGATTCTTCCGCGTGCAGTCCGAAGAACTCGGCGTCGTGCTCCGTTTCGGCAAGCATGTGCGCACCGCGCAGCCGGGCCTGAACTATCATCTGCCTTACCCGATCGAGACAGTGCTGCTGCCCAAGGCGCTGCGCGTTTCCACCATCTCCATCGGCATGAGCCTGATTGAGGATCCGGCCCGGCGCGGCCGCACCATGCGCGACGTGCCGGAGGAGAGCCTGATGCTCACTGGCGACGAGAATATCGTCGATGTCGACTTTACCGTGCTGTGGCGCATCAAGCCGAACGGCGTCGGCGATTTCCTCTTCAACATCCAGAATCCGGAAGGCACCGTGAAGGCGGTCGCCGAAAGCGCGATGCGCGAGGTGATCGGCCGCTCCAACATCCAGCCGATCCTGACAGGTGCGCGCACCACCATTGAACAAAGCGTGCAGGAACTGATGCAAAAGACGTTGGACTCCTACGGGTCGGGCGTTCTGATCGCCCAGGTGCAGATGCAGAAGGTCGATCCGCCGGCACAGGTGATCGAAGCGTTCCGCGACGTGCAGGCGGCGCGCGCCGACCTCGAGCGTCTGCAGAACGAGGCGCAGACTTATGCCAACCGCGTGTTGCCTGAAGCCCGCGGCCGGGCCGCGCAGATCATGCAGACGGCCGAAGGCTACAAGGAGCAGGCGGTCGCTGAAGCCAAGGGCCAGAGCGCGCGCTTCAGCAAGGTGTATGAGGAATATGCGAAGGCCAAGGACGTGACGCGCCAGCGCATCTATCTGGAGACCATGGAACGGATACTCGGCAATTCCCAGAAACTCATCTACGACGGCGGACCGTCCGCATCGAGCATCGTGCCCTATCTTCCACTCAGTGAACTGAGCCCGCCGCGTCTGACAACGCCGCCGGCTACCGGCCAGCAGCAGAGCGGAGGTGCACGATGAAGTCTCCGGTCATTGGTATCGCCTCGCTGATCCTGCTGCTCTTGATCGCGATCGTCGTCTACAGCTCACTCTTCACCGTGAAGCAGACCCAGCAAGCGCTGGTGGTCCGGTTCGGTCGGCCGGTCGACGTGGTGTCGCAGCCGGGGCTTAACTTCAAGGCGCCGTTCATCGACACGGTCATCGACATCGACAAGCGCATTCTCGATCTCGAGAACCCGTCGCAGGAAGTCATTGCTTCCGACCAGAAGCGGCTGGTGGTCGACGCCTTCGCCCGCTACCGGATCAAGGACCCGCTGCGGTTTTATCAAAGCGTCGGCACGATCCAGGCGGCCAATTTGCAGCTGACCACGCTGCTCAACGCGGCGCTGCGTCGCGTCCTCGGCGAGGTCACCTTCATCGCCGTCGTGCGCGACGAGCGCGAGGGGTTGATGGGCAAGATCCGCAACCAGCTCGACCGCGAGGCCGAGGGCTACGGCATCCAGGTGGTCGACGTTCGTATCCGACGCGCCGATCTGCCGGATGCCAACAGCCAGGCCGTATATCAGCGCATGCAGACCGAGCGTCAGCGCGAGGCTGCCGAGTTCCGCGCCCAGGGCGGCCAGAAGGCTCAGGAGATCAGGTCGAAGGCGGATCGCGAGGCGACCGTGATCATCGCGGACGCCAACTCGGCCGCTGAGCAGATCCGCGGCGCGGGCGATGCCGAGCGCAACCGCCTGTTCGCCGAGGCCTACAGCAAGGATCCGGACTTCTTCGCCTTCTACCGCTCGATGTCCGCCTATGAGCAGGGGCTGCGGGCCAACGACACCCGCTTCCTGCTGCGGCCGGATTCGGATTTCTTCCGCTTCTTCGGCAACCCGTCGGGCACGGCCAACGGGCCGGCTGCGGCGTCGGCGGCCCCGACAGGGCCGGCGGCGGCTGCAGCGCCGGCAACGCCTGCAGCGCCAAAGCAGGAATAGGAGCGGCGAGGGGCGAGGCGGTTCCGCTTCGCCCCTCGTCTTCATAACAAGACGCCGGTTCGGGAGGCCAAGGGTCCGATGAGGTCCATAGCGTTCGTCGATCTCCTCATCGGCGTCGGAATCCTGTTCGTGCTTGAAGGAATCATGTTCGCGGCGAGCCCTGCCTTCATGCGCAGAGCGATGAAGAGCGCGCTGGAGGCGCCGGACAACATCCTGCGTGCAGTGGGAATTGCCTCGGCGGTCGCAGGCCTGATCCTGATCTGGCTGGTCAGGCGATGAGGCGTCCTTCGGCCCTGTTGCTTCCGCCTTCGCACTGAAGCGCTTCGGCCGACGCTTGCCCGCCAAGCCTTCGTAGCAAGCGGAGAAGAGGCATCGCCCGGAATGGCCGCCAACGCAATCGTGAGCCGCAGGATGCCGGTTTTTCGCCGGATTGCCCGGCTCAAATGCTTGCGCCACAGCCCGGTTCGGGCGCAGTGTTGCGAGATATTCATTCCCGATTTTCCTGGAGAGAACCCACTATGACCGGTGCCAGACCCGCCTTCAGCCGCCGCCTGCGCCACCTTGCAGCTGCGGTGACGATTGGCGCCGCGAGCGTTGTGGCCTCGACGCCCGCCTTTGCGCGCGGCCCCGACGGAATCGCCGACATCGCCGAGAAGGTGATCGACGCCGTCGTCAACATCTCGACCTCACAGACGGTCGAGACAAAAGGCGGTGGCGGCGGTGCCTTGCCGCAGATTCCGCCGGGCTCTCCCTTCGAGGAATTCTTCGACGACTTCTTCAAGAACCGCCGCGGCGCTCCGGGCGGCAAGGGCGGCGAGGGCAACCGCGAGTTCCAGCCGCGCAAGACCAATTCACTCGGTTCCGGCTTCATCATCGATACGTCCGGTATCGTGGTCACCAACAACCACGTCATCGCCGATGCGGACGAGATCAACGTCATTCTGAACGACGGCACCAAGGTGAAGGCCGAATTGGTCGGCGTCGACAAGAAGACCGACCTTGCGGTGCTGAAGTTCAAGCCGCCGAAGCCGCTGGTGGCGGTCAAATTCGGCGACTCCGACAAGTTGCGGCTGGGCGAATGGGTGATCGCGATCGGCAATCCGTTCAGCCTTGGCGGCTCGGTCACAGCCGGCATCGTCTCGGCGCGCAATCGCGACATCAGCCAGGGACCATACGACAACTACATCCAGACCGATGCGTCCATCAACCGTGGCAATTCCGGCGGGCCGCTCTTCAACCTTGAAGGCGAGGTGGTCGGCGTCAACACGCTGATCATTTCACCGACCGGGGGCTCGATCGGTCTCGGCTTCGCGGTGCCGTCGAAGACGGTGGCCGGCGTCGTCGACCAGTTGCAGAAATTCGGCGAGTTGCGCCGCGGCTGGCTCGGCGTTCGTATCCAACCCGTCACCGACGAAATCGCCGAGAGCCTCAGCATCAAGCCCGCGCGCGGTGCGCTGGTGGCGGGAGTCGACGACAAGGGTCCGGCTAAGCCCGCCGGCATCGAGCCCGGCGACGTTGTGGTGCGCTTCGACAGCAAGGACATCAAGGATCCCAAGGACCTCTCGCGCGTGGTGGCGGACACCGCCGTCGACAAGGAAGTCGAGGTCGTCATCATCCGCAAGGGCAAGGAGGAAACGCGCAAGGTCAAGATCGGACGTCTCGAGGACACCGACAAGGCCAAGGAAGCCTCGGTCAAGACAAAGGAAGAGCCTGCCGAGAAGCCGGTGACGCAAAAGGCGCTCGGCCTCGATCTCGCCACGCTGAGCAAGGATCTGCGCACGAAGTACAAGATCAAGGACACCGTCAAGGGCGTCATCATCACCAGTGTCGAGGGTAGCTCCGACGCCGCCGAAAAACGGCTTTCCGCAGGCGATGTCATCGTCGAGGTGGCGCAGGAAGCGGTGAGCAATGCCGCGGACGTCAAGAAGCGCGTCGATCAGGTCAAGAAGGACGGCAAGAAGAGCGTGCTGCTGCTGGTCGCCAACGGCGACGGCGACCTACGCTTTGTGGCGCTAAGCGTGCAGTAGCACTGCACGTCGTCACGTCGCTGTCACCCCCGCGAAAGCGGGGGGGTGACCAGTGCACCGCGGCTTTTCATTCCAGCGCTGGCGTAACTGGAATACTGGGTCAACCGCACTCGCGGGTGACGCCAAGTGCGGCTTATCCCTCCACAAACTCGTCCCGGTGATAGCCCTGCGCGTAAAGCAGCGCGGTGAGATCGCCGTAGTCGATCCGCGCGGCAGCCGCCGCTGCGACCGCGGGCTTGGCGTGATACGCCACCCCGAGGCCCGCGCGCTGAATCATGCCGAGATCGTTGGCGCCATCGCCGACGACAAGCGTGTCGATTTCGTCGAGATCGAAGGATTCCGTGAGGTCAATCAACGTCTGCAGCTTCGCCGCGCGGCCGAGGATCGGCTCCTTCACCTCGCCTGAAAACTTGCCATCGCGGACGATCAGCTCATTGGCACGGTTCTCCTGGAACCCGATCAGTGCCGCGATCGCGTTGGTGAACAGTGTGAAGCCGCCCGAGATCAGGCAGGTATAGGCGCCATGGGCGCGCATGGTCATGACAAGCTCGCGGCCGCCCGGCGTCGGCTTGATGCGCGTCTTCAGCACTTCGTCCACCACCGAGACCGGCATGTCCTTGAGCAGCGCGACGCGCTCGCGCAGCGCCGGTTCGAATTCGATCTCGCCGCGCATGGCGCGCTCGGTAATCCCAGCGACGTGCGCCTTGAGGCCGGCAAAATCGGCCAGCTCGTCGATGCATTCCTGGCCGATCATGGTGGAATCCATGTCGGCGAGAAAAAGCTTCTTGCGCCGGAAGCCGGCAGGCTGCACGACAATGTCGATCGGCAGGTCGCCGCGCGCCGCGCGCAGGCGCCCTTCCATGGCCTTGACGTCCTCGCTGCCGGTGAAGGGAATGTCTACCGCGACCTCGTTGAACAGCCACTTGGCCTCGCCGGGCGATGGCAGCACGGCAAGCGCGCCGTCGACGATGGTCGAGTCGAGCGCGGGACTGGCGGGATTGCAGATGAGGGTGGCAACGAAGGACATGCGGTCGGGATCATCAGGGTTGAGCAAGGCCGTGCTTATCGCAGGGCCGACTGCCAGCGGCAAGTCGGCCCTGGCGCTCGATCTTGCGCAAAAAACCGGCGGTATCGTCATCAACACCGATTCCATGCAGGTCTACCGCGACCTGCGCGTCATCACCGCGCGGCCGACCGTGGAGGAGGAGTTGCGCGTGCCGCACCGGCTCTACGGCCATGTCGATGCCGCGATCAATTTCTCTGCCGGAGCCTGGGTCGCCGATGCGGCGAAGGCTTTGGCGGAGGCGCGCGCGCAAGACAAGCTGCCGATCTTCGTCGGCGGCTCAGGTCTTTATTTCCGGGCGCTGACGCGCGGGCTATCGGCGATCCCGCCGATACCGGGCGAAATACGCGAAGGCGTCCGCGCGCGGATGGAACGCGACGGTGTCGAGGCGCTGCATGCTGAACTCGCGCGGCGCGACCCTGTTTCCGCTGAACGGCTGAAGGTGCGCGATCGCACGCGCATTGCGCGCGCCCTCGAAGTGATCGAGGCGACGGGGCGCGCGCTCCCGGACTGGCATCGCGAGGGACTGCCGCCGCTGCTGCCGTCGGAGGAGTTTTCCGCGCTGTTCCTCGCGCCGGAGCGGGAAAGGCTTTACGCGCGGATCGATGCGCGCTTCGACGCCATGCTCGCGAGTGGTGCGATCGACGAAGTCGCAGCGCTCGCCGAGCGCAAGCTCGATCCGCTGCTGCCGGCGATGAAAGCTCACGGAGTACCGGTGCTGATCCGGTACATCCACGGTGAGGTCACACTGGCCGAGGCCGCCGAATTCGGGCGCACCGAAACCCGGCAATACGCCAAGCGGCAGTTCACCTGGTTTCGGCATCAATTGCCGGAGTTCGAGTGGGTGGCGCCGGAGGCGGCGAGGGCGTGGCTCTCCAATGTGGTTCCGAGGCGCGACTGAAAAGGAGCGAACCTCAGCCGCAGTTGCGCGCCGGGGATCCTCGAGATCACAGGCTCGATGCTGCGCGTCACCCCGGATTGACGCGGGAAACCCTCCGATAACGTCCTTTTTTACCGTTGCAGCGATTTCCTGCTCGCCGAACGGCCGCAAGACCGCTAATCTCTCAAAAATCGCGCGGAATGCGCCTTTGCCTTGACATTCGGGGCGAGGTGGCTATGTTCGCGCAACCTTTGGGAAGCCTGAGCGGGCCAATGCGCAATATTGTTGCCAACCTCCTTATCATCGTCGTACCCAGGTGCACCGCCCCGGGTGGCTGAGGCCATCCACATTCAGGCGGTGCGCGTGGGGCCTCTTTGGGCCCCTTTTTATTTCCCAGACCAGACCAACGAATACGGCGCAGAACAGCGCATCCGGAGCAAGCCATGAGTAACCAGAGCCACGATCCGAACCAGATGACGGGAGCCGCGATGATCGTCCGCGCGCTCATCGATCACGGCGTGCAACATCTTTTCGGCTATCCCGGCGGCGCGGTACTTCCGATCTACGACGAGATTTTCCAGCAAAGCGAGGTCGAGCACATTCTGGTGCGGCACGAGCAGGGCGCCGGCCATGCGGCCGAAGGCTATGCCCGCTCCACCGGCAAGCCGGGCGTGGTGCTGGTGACCTCGGGTCCCGGCGCCACCAACATGGTCACCGCGCTGACCGACGCGCTGATGGATTCCATTCCGCTGGTCTGCATCACCGGCCAGGTGCCGACGCATCTGATCGGCAATGACGCGTTCCAGGAATGCGACACAGTGGGCATCACGCGCCCCTGCACCAAGCACAACTGGCTGGTCCGCGACGTCAACGATCTTGCGAAAGTCCTGCACGAAGCGTTCTACGTCGCGACAACCGGCAGGCCCGGCCCGGTCGTGGTGGATGTCCCGAAGGACGTGCAATTCGCCACCGGCACCTATCATCCACCGCAAAGGGATGACGTGCACGTCTCCTACGCGCCGCGCATCAAGGGCGACGCAACGCAGATCAGAAAGGCTGTGGCGCTGCTGGCGTCTGCCAAGCGGCCGGTGATCTATACCGGCGGCGGCGTCATCAATTCCGGCCCCGAGGCCTCAAAATTGCTGCGCCAGCTGGTCGACATCACCGGCTTTCCGATCACTTCGACCCTGATGGGGCTGGGCGCCTATCCGGCCTCGGGGAAGAACTGGCTCGGCATGCTCGGCATGCACGGCACCTACGAAGCAAACATGACCATGCATGATTGCGACGTCATGCTGTGCGTTGGCGCGCGCTTCGACGACCGCATCACCGGCCGGACCGACGCGTTCTCGCCGGGCTCGAAGAAGATCCATATCGATATCGATCCTTCGTCGATCAACAAGAACATCCGCGTAGATGTGCCGATCATTGGCGATGCCGCCAACGTGCTCGGTGACCTCCTGCATGTCTTCAAGGCCGAGGCGAAGAAGCCCGACATCAGGACGTGGTGGCAGCAGATCGCGCAATGGCGCGCGCGCAACTCGTTGTCCTATAAGAAGACCAGCGACGTCATCCTGCCGCAGCACGCGATCCAGAGCCTGTTCGAGGCGACCCGCGGCAAGGACACCTACATCACGACCGAAGTCGGCCAGCACCAGATGTGGGCCGCGCAGTTCTACGGTTTCGAGGAGCCGCATCGCTGGATGACTTCCGGCGGGCTGGGCACCATGGGCTACGGCCTGCCGGCGGCGATCGGCGTGCAGGTCGCGCATCCCGACAGCCTCGTCATCGATATCGCCGGTGACGCCTCGGTCCAGATGACGATGCAGGAGATGTCGACGGCGGTTCAGTACGAGTTGCCGGTCAAGATCTTCATCCTCAACAACCAGTACATGGGAATGGTGCGGCAGTGGCAGCAGCTCCTCCACGGCAACCGCCTGTCGCATTCCTACTCGGAAGCCCTGCCGGATTTCGTCAAGCTCGCGGACGCCTTTGGCTGCGTGGGCCTGCGGGCGACCAAGCCCTCCGACCTCGAGGGCGCGATCGGCGAGATGATCAAGATCAAACGTCCGGTGCTGTTCGATTGCCGCGTCGCCGCCCTGGAGAACTGCTTCCCGATGATCCCGTCCGGCAAGGCACACAACGAAATGCTGCTGCCGGAAGAAGCCAATGACGAAGCCACCGCCAGGGCATTTGCCGGCGGCAAGGCGCTGGTGTGAGGATGAGAGAGAAAAATTCAACTGGTATCGCCCGGCCGTACCGGGTTCTCCAGCGTCTCTGGAATACTGGATCCCCGCTTTCGGGGGGATGACAGTCGACCATGCGGAAGAGATGAATGGAACCCAGAATGTTTGATCTCGCCGAACTGGAGCGCGCGCACACCATCGTCGGGGCAGCAGTGCCGCCGACGCCGGCGCATGCCTGGCCCTTGCTGGCGCAGCGGCTCGGGACTTCGGTCGTGGTCAAGCACGAGAACCACACGCCGATCGGCGCTTTCAAGGTGCGGGGCGGGCTCGTTTATCTCGATAGGCTCAAGCGCGAGCAGCCGAACGTGCCCGGCATCATCTCGGCGACGCGCGGCAATCACGGCCAGAGCCTGGCGTTCGCGGCAAGCCGCATGGGTATCCCGGCGACGATCTACGTGCCGCATGGCAATTCGGTCGAGAAAAACCGCGCCATGCAGGCGTTCGGCGCCAGACTCGTCGAGCATGGCGAAGACTTCCAGGCGGCCCGGGAGGAATCGATCCGCGAGGCCGATCGGGCGGGGCTGCATATGGTGCCGTCCTTCCACCGCGACCTCGTTCTGGGCGTTGCGACTTACGCGCTCGAGCTGCTCAGATCTGCGCCCGACCTCGACGTCATCTACGTGCCGATCGGGCAGGGCTCCGGAATCTGCGGCTGCATCCTCGCGCGCGACCTGCTCGGCTGCAAAACCGAGATCGTCGGCGTGCAATCGACGGAGGCGCCGGCATATGCGCTGTCTTTCGCCTCGGGTACGCTGGTGAAGACCAATAGCAGCGATACGCGAGCCGACGGTATGGCAACGCGGGTGCCGGATGCCGATGCGCTCGAGATCATCAGGCACGGCGCTTCACGCATCGTGCAGGTCACCGACGACGAGATTGGCGCTGCCATCCGCGCCTACTGGACCGACACACATAACCTTGCGGAAGGCGCAGGCGCCGCGGCGCTCGCGGCGGCGCTGTGCGAAAGTAACAAGCTCGCCGGCAGGCGCGTCGGCCTGATCCTGAGCGGCGGCAATATCGATTTTGATCTGTTCCAGCG
>JAEZEU010000358.1 GCA_023432885.1 Pseudomonadota bacterium
ATGCCGGTGCGTGACCTCACCTTTCACACACCCGGCATTCCCGCGCGCGGTTACAAGGAGAACGCGACCGCTTTCGACGAAATATGCGGCGGCAACGCGCTCAACGGGGCCATCAGCATCGTGCGGCTAGGCGGCCGCGCCTCGATCTGCGGGCCGATGGGCGATGCAAGTGAGACCTCAAGCCGCTTCATCTTCGAGCAGATGGCGCGTGAGGGCATCGAGACAAAGCACCTCATCCATATGCCGGGACTGGTGACGCCGATTTCGGCGGTCATGATCGATCCGTCCGGCGAACGGACCATCGTCACCTTCCGAGACCCGGAATTGTGGCATGTGAAGCTGCCCGATTTCGGCATGCTGCTGGAGGATTGCGATGCCATCCTCACCGAAAGCCGCTGTGCCGAATTCTGCACCGATCTCTGTACAGAAGCGGTGCGGCGCGGCATTCCCGTGGTGGTCGACGTCGACCGCGCGATGTCGCTGCGCGAGGGGCTGCTCAACGCCTCGACTCATCTGGTGTTCTCCAGCGAAGCGCTGCAGGAGACCGCCGATGTCAGCGATGACGGCCAGGCGCTGCAGAAGATCGCCAAGCTGACGAAATCTTTCGTTGCGGGCACCCGCGGACCGCGGGGCACGATCTGGCTCGACGAGCACGGCAGATTGCAGGAGACGCCGGCCTTTCCGGTTCACACCGTCGATACCCTGGGCGCCGGCGATGTGTTCCACGGCGCCTTTGCGATGGCCATTACCGAGGGGCAGGGGTTGCCGGACGCGCTGCGATTCGCCTCGGCAGCCGCAGCCCTGAAATGCACGCGATTCGGGGGCGCCTTCGCGGCCCCGCAACGGGCTGAAGTAATGAAGCTTTTGGGCGAGGACCAAGCCGCTCGTCGGGGCTGACTCCAGCCAAATCAGGCCTTGCCTGAGAAGATTTTTCTATATATGAGGGTTCCAAACTCCTTATGTGGAACTTTCTTCTCATGACCGAGCTAGCCGCCGCCCCCGTTCACGAGCCCAACCGCCGGCTCGACGCCATCGATCGAAAGATCCTGACCGTGCTGCAGGAGGATGCTTCCCTGTCCGTCGCCGAAATCGGCGACCGGGTCGGCCTTTCCTCGACGCCCTGCTGGAAGCGCATACAGCGGCTGGAGGCCGATGGCGTGATCCTGCGCCGGGTGGCGCTGGTCGACCAGAACAAGATCGGCCTCGGGATTTCCGTGTTCGTCTCGGTCGAGAGCTCGGATCATTCGGAAGCCTGGCTGCGCAAATTTGCCGACGCCGTCAGCGCCATGCCCGAGGTGATGGAATTCTACCGCATGGCGGGCGACGTCGATTACATGCTGCGCGTCGTGGTCGCGGATATGCCGAGCTATGACGTGTTCTACAAGAAGCTGATCAGCGCCGTGCCGCTGAAGAACGTCACCTCGCGCTTCGCGATGGAGAAGATCAAGTCGGTCACGGCGCTGCCGGTGCCGGCGGCATAAGGCGCGTCGGCGTCCATACGTCAACCGTCATCGCCCGCGACCCCTCTACGCCAAGGCCTCGCCCGGGTTTTGCCGTTGGGCGCGCCGAAGCTTTGGCTGAGGCGGCAAGCGGGCGAGCAGTATCCCAGAGACGCTTAGGATGAACAGATGGACCGTCGGCGTGCTGGGGCACCCCGCCCTCGCGGGTCACGCCAGCTTTTGCGGCGAACGCCGCCTCAAATTTTCTGGTTATATTCCCCGACTTCCGGATGGGTGCGCAGCACCGAATCCATCGCCTCGAACATGTCGCGCATGCGCTTCTCGCTGACAGGGCTTTCCACCACCACGACCAGCTCCGGCTTGTTGGATGAGGCGCGGATCAGCCCCCAGCTGCCGTCCTCGACGGTGACGCGCACGCCGTTGACGGTGACGAGATCGCGGATCGGCTGCCCCGCGACTTTCTCGCCCTTGGCTTTTGCAGCCTCAAAACGCTTCACCACCGCGTCGACGATGCCGTATTTGGCTTCGTCAGCGCAGTGCGGCGACATGGTCGGCGAAGACCAGGTCTTCGGCAGCGCGTTCTTCAGATCGGCCATCGACTTGCCGGCCGCGTGGTCGAGCATGTCGCAAATCGCGATCGCCGAGACCAGACCGTCGTCATAGCCGCGGCCATAGGGCTTGTTGAAAAAGAAATGGCCTGACTTCTCGAAGCCTGCGAGCGCACCGATCTCGTTGGTGCGCCGCTTCATGTAGGAATGACCGGTTTTCCAGTAGGTTGCCTTCGCGCCCTGTTTTTGCAGCACGGGGTCGGTGAGGAAGAGACCGGTGGATTTCACGTCGACCACGAACTGCGCATCCTTGTGGTTCGCCGACATGTCGCGCGCCAGCATGACACCGACCTTGTCGGCGAAGATTTCCTCCCCGGTATTGTCGACTACGCCGCAGCGGTCGCCATCGCCGTCGAAGCCGAGGCCCACGTCGGCCTTGTGCTGCAGCACCGCATCGCGGATCGCATGCAGCATCTCCATGTCTTCCGGATTCGGATTGTACTTCGGGAAGGTGTGGTCAAGCTCGGTGTCGAGCGGGATCACCTCGCAGCCGATCTTCTCCATCACCTGCGGCGCAAACGCGCCCGCGGTACCGTTGCCGCAGGCCACTACCACCTTCAGCTTGCGCTTCAACTTCGGGCGGTTGGTGAGGTCGGCGATATAGCGCGCCGGGAAATTCTCGTGGAACTGGTAGGAGCCGCCGATCTTGTTGTTGAATTCCGAGTTGAGCACGATTTCCTTCAGCCGCGTCATCTCGTCGGGACCAAAGGTGAGCGGCCGGTTGGCGCCCATCTTCACGCCGGTCCAGCCATTGTCATTATGCGAGGCCGTCACCATGGCGACGCAGGGCACGTCGAGATCGAACTGCGCGAAGTAGGCCATCGGCGTCACGGCAAGGCCGATGTCATGGACCTTGCAGCCGGAGGCAAGCAGGCCCGAGATCAGTGCGTATTTGATCGAGGCGGAATAGCCGCGGAAATCATGCCCGGTGACGATCTCCTGTCTGGCGCCGAGCTCCGCGATCAGCGTGCCCAGGCCCATGCCGAGCGCCTGCACGCCCATCAAATTGATTTCCTTGCCGAACAGCCAGCGCGCGTCGTATTCGCGAAAGCCGGTCGCCTTCACCATCGGCTCGGATTCATAGGCGTAGGTATTGGGAACCAACGCGGATTTCGGCTTGGGAAACATCAGACGGGGCCTCGAAAATTGCTGAAGGGACCGTGCAGCCATAGCGAATGCTTGACCGCAGCGGAAGGCGGGATAACGGCTTTTGGCGGTCAATTAAGGCGTATTTGGCCGGAACGTTCCTAGATGTCCTGATTTTTGGCGGACGGCCTCCGGCTCACGCCGGAAGGGACGGCCTACTGCTCCAGCACCAGACGGCCGTTGGCGTATTCGAAGCGCTTCAGCTTGGACAGGAAGGACAGGCCGAGCAGGTTTTCCGACAGCGCCTCGTCGGGCAACACCATGGCGTCGACGTCGCGGACGATGAGGCCGCCGACATCCATCATGGCGATGCGCGCGCGGGCGGCCTTCAGCGTGCCGTTGGCGGTGGTGACCGTGGCATTGTAATCGCTGCGCGAGGGACGCAGGCCAAAGCGCGCCGCGGACTTTTCGTTCAGCGCAACGACGGAGGCGCCGGTGTCGACCATGAAGTC
>JAEZEU010000379.1 GCA_023432885.1 Pseudomonadota bacterium
AGCGCGGCGCGAACGACATGCCCGGGAAATTGCCGACAATCTCGCGCTGGCCGGTCTCGATGTTGAAGAGGTAGACGCGCGGATCGCCCTGGCCGAACTCCATGTAGGTGATTTCCTGGCTCGACGGCGAGAAGCGCGGCGTCAGCACGAGGTCGCTGCCGCGCGTCAGGTAGCGCACATTGGCGCCGTCCTGGTCCATCAGCGCGAGGCGCTTGACGCGGCGCTCCTTGGAGCCGGTCTCGTCCACGAACACGACGCGGCTGTCGAAATAGCCCTTCTCGCCGGTAAGGCGCTCATAGATCTGGTCGGAGATGATGTGGGCGATGCGGCGCCAGGACTCCGCCGAGGTGAAATATTGCTGGCCGGCGAGTTGCTGGGCCGTGTTGACGTCCCAAAGGCGGAACTCCGCCTTCAGCCGTCCGTCGCCCTGGCGGGTCATGCGGCCGGTCACCAGCGCCTGCGCGTTGATGGTCTTCCAGTTCTGGAAATTCGGCGCCATGTCGACATTGATGTTGCGCTCGATAAAGGCGGCCTGATCGATCGGCGCGAACAATCCGCTGCGCTTGAGATTGTTGGTGATGACCTGCGTCACGCCGACGCCGACCTCGCCGTCGGAGGGCGTCCCGGCCACGAAGTTCGGGATCGCGATCGGCAGCGGGGCGAAATCGCCTTCCGTGATGGTGATGCGCTTCTGCGCGAGCGCGCCGCGGGGCGCGATGCTCGCGGCAGCGCCAAAGGCGGCCATTCCCGTTATGATCTGGCGACGGTTGGGAAGCATCTGGCGAAGTTTATCTTGCTCGGTCATCGGTCACTTCAACTGGATCAAATGAGACTAGCTGCGTTCAGATCGGCCGTTCCTGGAAGACCGGTATGAAAGCCTTCCATTCGTCGAAGAACTGCGCCGGCAAATTGTAGGGCTGGCACTGGATGATCGCGCGCAACGCGCTCTCCGAATAGGCGCGGGCGTAAGGAGTCGACGGCGTGCCGTCCGGCACCGGCATCGTCTCCAGCGTACCGTCCTTCTTCAGGCGGATGTTGAACGCCACTTCCGGCCGCTCCTGCTCGATGCCGCCATAGGGCTTCTTCCAGCAGTTTTCCACCTGCCGCCGGAACATCGAGCCCCAGGTCGCGGAATTGTCCGCCGCGCGTCCCCTGGACAGGCCGAGCGAGGCGTTCGAGTTCAATGTGTCGCCGGTCACGGCCTGCCGCGAAGGATCGCGCTTGTCGATCAGGGCTGCGATCTTCGACTGATCGAAAACGCG
Source organism: Pseudomonadota bacterium (assembly GCA_023432885.1). Taxonomy (GTDB): domain Bacteria; phylum Pseudomonadota; class Alphaproteobacteria; order Rhizobiales; family Xanthobacteraceae; genus Bradyrhizobium. Next base: position 1,263 of record JAEZEU010000379.1, read on the forward strand.
CTCTTTCGGCTTCTGCTGCTCGGGCGGCTTGGCAGCCTGCACGGGCGGCTTGGGTGGCGTCGGCTTCTTCTGTTCCTTCTTGATCGCTTCCGCGATCGGATCGACTGCCGGCTCCGGCTTTTTTTCCTCCGGCTTCGGCTCTTCCTTCGGCTTCTCGACCACCTTGGGCGGGTCGGGCTTCTTCTCGACCGTCTTCTCTTCGGCCTTGGGCTGCGGCGCCGGCGCGGTCTCCGTGACGACCGGCTGCTTTTCGCTGATCTTGCCGACGGCGTCGTCCACGGGCTTCGCCTCGGCAACCTTCTCGACGAGCGGCGCCTTCTCTTCCTTCTTGCCGGTCTTCATGCCGGCGGCGACCTGGGATTCCAGGGAGATGTCGACGCCGACCGATTCCTCGGGCCTGACTTCGAGGGCCCTGGTCGAGAACGACAGCATCACAAAGCCCAGCACGACCACGTGCAGGACCACGGACGCGAGCACCGGCTTGTCGACCTTGACCTTCACCTTAAGAAACCTTGCACCTCAGGATCCCTGCTCCGGGATGATCACGATATTCGCCTTGAACCCCGCGGCCTTGATGTTCCCCAGCAATTTCATCATGTCGGTATAGCAGACATCGCGGTCGCCGCGCAGGAAGACCACGTTGTCCGCTTCCGTACGCGTCTCGCGAATGGCCTTGATCTTCGGCAAGAGCTCCTCACTCGAAATCGGGGCGTCGCCGAGATAGAGCTCGACGTTGGAATTGCAGCTGCCGCCGGTGCGCTTGACCGACAGCGTCAGCGGCGGCGCGTTGGAGGCGGCCGCATTGCCGCCGCGCGCAATCGGCAGGTCGATATCGATCGTGCTGGTCATCAAGGGTGCGGCGACCATGAAGATGATCAAGAGCACCAGCATCACGTCCACCATGGGCGTGACGTTGATTTCGGCCATCACGGATTTGCGGCCCCCGCGGCGGCCGCCGCCGGAAGCCCCCCCTGCGCTCATGCCCATGATATGGCGCCCACCTCCGCTGCCACCATATGATACCGTCGTATCATGCCTTCCGTCTGGGGCATGATCTTATCCGAAAACTGGTTCCCACTTTTCGGGATCATGCTCGCTCGTCGATCTGGCGGGAGAGAATCGCCGAAAATTCGTCCGCGAACCCTTCCAGCCGCTGGGCCTGGCGGTTCACCTCCGAGATGAACTTATTATAGAAAATTGTCGCCGGAATTGCGGCGATCAGGCCTATCGCCGTGGCGAACAGGGCCTCCGCAATACCCGGAGCCACCACGGCGAGCGAGGTGTTTTTCGACGCCGCGATGGACTGGAAGCTCGACATGATGCCCCAGACGGTGCCGAACAGGCCGACAAAGGGCCCGGCGGACCCGACCGTGGCCAGCACCAGGAGGCGCCGCTCCAGCCGCTCGACCTCCCGCGCAATCGAGACATTCATCACCTTCTCGATGCGGGCCTGCAAACCGGCAATGGAGCGGGACTGGCTCTCGAAGGAGCGCTTCCACTCGCGCATGGCCGCAACGAAGCAGGCCGCCATCGACTGTGTCGGCTTGGCGGACAGCGCCCTGTAGAGCTCTTCGATCGATTGTCCCGACCAGAAGGCCTGCTCGAAGCGGTCCATCGCCCTGCGGGTGCGCGAATAGAGGAATATCTTGTCGATGGCGATCGCCCACACCCAGACCGAGCAGGCGAGCAGCCCGAGCATGACCGCCTTCACGACCCAGTGGGCCTGAAGAAACAGCGCGATCAGCGATACGTCGGCAGCCGGCATGATCGGCAAGGCGGCTGTGTCCATCAGCGGTATCCTCTCAACGGAGCGGGATGACATGTTATGCCGTCATCGCGCCCCCACCCTTCTCTTGGCATGATCGTTTTCGAAAACCGGTACGCGATCTTTCCGATCATGCTCCGTCCCAAATAGCGTCCGGGAGCAAATGGCTGCCGGCTATACAGCCACGCATCGGCGTGGCGACGCGCCTGCGCGAAAGCCTTCATTGTGTCGTTTGGGGACCCGTCCAAAGCCGGGTCCGAATTCCCCTGCCAACATGTCAAAACGAAGGCTGACCCACGCGGCTATGCCGCCCTAACCAAACGATAATCTGGGTTAATGCGAGGTTACCAAAGGGGAATCCAGTGCGGGAAATGTGGCCGCAGGCAGCGG
>JAEZEU010000430.1 GCA_023432885.1 Pseudomonadota bacterium
GCTCTTCGTCAAGTGACGAGCTTCAGCCCGGCGATCCCGGCGACGATCAGGCCGATGCTGGCAAGCCGCAGCGCCGTGGCGGGCTCCCCGAACAGGACGATGCCCAGCGTCGCGGTGCCGACGGCGCCGATCCCGGTCCACACCGCATAGGCGGTTCCGACCGGCAGCGATTTGAGCGCGAGGCCGAGCAGGACGACGCTGCCGGCCATGGCCGCCAGCGTGACGACGGACGGAACAAGCCTGGTAAAACCCTCGGTGTATTTCAGGCCGATCGCCCAGGTGATCTCGAGAAGTCCGGCGACGAACAGGATGCTCCAGGCCATGACGACCCTCCATTCAAGGCAGGGTCGTCCCCGCGGCTGACAGGCTGATGAGAGGGAAGGCCGTCCTTCCCCAAGATCGATCCGATTCAAGCCGATATGGGGCTGGCCGAAGGGCTTCGCAATCGCCAATTGAGGCTTGATCAGGCCCATTTTCCCTGCCAAACGCTGCCGCCATGTCCGACATCGCCACCACCACCGCCGAATCGCCGGCCCGTTCCCCGCTTGCCGCGGAAGTCGCGCGGCGGCGCACCTTTGCGATCATCTCGCATCCCGACGCCGGCAAGACCACGCTGACCGAAAAGCTGCTGCTGTTCGGCGGCGCCATCAATCTCGCCGGCCAGGTCAAGGCCAAGGGCGAGCGGCGCAACACCCGTTCGGACTGGATGAAGATCGAGCGCGAGCGCGGCATCTCGGTCGTGACCTCGGTGATGACCTTCGAATTCGAGGGCCTCGTCTTCAACCTCCTGGACACGCCGGGCCACGAGGACTTTTCCGAAGATACCTATCGCACGCTGACCGCGGTCGACTCGGCAGTGATGGTGATCGACGCCGCCAAGGGCATCGAGGCGCGGACGCGAAAGCTGTTCGAGGTGTGCCGCCTGCGCGACATCCCGATCATCACCTTCATCAACAAGATGGACCGCGAAAGCCGCGACACCTTCGAATTGCTGGACGAGATCGAGAAGACGCTGGCGCTCGACACCACGCCGATGACCTGGCCGGTCGGCCGCGGCCGCGATTTCCTCGGCACCTACGACGTCGTCGACGGCGGCGTGCGCCTGCTCGAGGGCGGCGGCGCCAAGACGGGGCAGGCCGAGCAGATCGACATTGCCGAACTCGGCAAGCGCAACGCCAATCTCGATGTTGCCCAGGTGAAGGAAGAGCTGGAGCTGGTTTCGGAAGCCTGCAAGCCGTTCGAGCTGGAGCCGTTCCGCGAGGGCCATCTCACCCCGGTCTATTTCGGCAGCGCGCTGCGCAACTTTGGCGTCGGTGACCTGCTGGAAGGGCTCGGCAAGTTCGCGCCGGCGCCGCGCGCGCAGGACAGCAATCTGCGCAAGGTCGAGGCGGCCGAGCCGCGCATGAGCGCGTTCGTGTTCAAGATCCAGGCCAACATGGATCCGAACCACCGCGACCGCATCGCCTTCGCGCGGCTGTGCTCGGGCAAGCTCAGCCGCGGCTTGAAAGCCAAGCTGGTGCGTACCGGCAAGAACATGAGCCTGTCGAGTCCGCAATTCTTCTTCGCGCAGGATCGCTCGGTGGCGGACGAGGCCTTTGCCGGCGACGTCGTCGGCATCCCCAACCACGGCACGCTCCGCATCGGCGACACGCTGACCGAGGGCGAGGATCTGACCTTCGTAGGCGTGCCGAGCTTTGCGCCGGAAATCGTCCGCCGCGTCCGGCTGACCGATGCGATGAAGGCCAAGAAGCTGAAAGAGGCGCTGCAGCAGATGTCGGAGGAGGGCGTCGTGCAGGTGTTTCGCCCGCGCGACGGTGCGCCGGCGCTGGTCGGCGTGGTCGGCCCGCTGCAGCTCGACGTCCTGAAGGCCCGGCTCGAGGCGGAGTATTCGCTGCCGGTCGAATTCGAAGTGTCGGAATTCCAGCTCGCGCGCTGGATCTCGTGCGACGATCGCAAGAAGCTCGACGCCTTCATTGCCGCCAACAATTCCGGCATCGCCGACGACGTTGACGGCGATCCCGTGTTCATGGCCAAGAACGAGTTCTATCTCGGCTATACCAGGGAACGGGCCGAGGGGATCGAGTTCTCGGCAGTGAAGGATGTGAAGAAGAAGGGGTAGGCCGGGTATTCGGCTATCTCCTCGTGGCTGTTACGCCGCACTCCGCCGTCGGACCCTGGCTTGACCGGGCAACCAGTACGCCACGGTCTATCCATGAGTTACTCACGACTCTGGAATGCTGATCGCCCGCCTTCGCGGGTGAAGACGCTTTATTTGGAATCGCTTGTGTCCCTTGTGCCGCTACGATTTCGGCTTCGTCGCAAAATCCGACCGCTCCATCAGCAAGGCAACGGCAAGGCCGCAGATCAGGCCCCAAAAGGCTGCGCCGACATTGAGGAGGGGCCGGTCGGCAACGGTGACGAGGAAGGCCACCAGCGCACCGAGGGAGAACCGGCTGGCGAAGGCCGTCACGAAGGCCGTCTGCAGCACGCGCAGCATCGCCAGACCCGCGAGGGCCGCGACCAGCGATTTCGGCGCACTGAGAAGCATCCGGGTGAACGTCGGCGCAAGCAGGCCGAACAGGATTGCCAGAATGCCGACGGCGATCCCGGCGATATATTGACGCTTTCGCTCGCCGCTGTCGACGATGATGGCGTTGGTCGGCCCTGTGAGGCAGGTGCTGATGCCGCCGACGAGCGCGCTGATGGCGGCGCCGACGCCGCACGCGACCGCCACGGCGTTGATCGGTGGTTGATGACCTGCCGCCTTGAGCACGGCGATGCCCTGGCCGTTCTGCACCACGAGAACCGTGATGGCGAGCGGCACGACAAGTTCGACGATCGCGGCGGCCGACCAGGCTGGCTCCTGAAACACGGGCGTGATCAGTTCCAGCTGCAATGGCGTGGCAGCATCGAACCTGCCAAGGGCGATGGTAGCAAGCGCTCCGACCAGGAGCGCACCGATGATCGGCGGGCAGCGTGCGCCCAGCAGCGGTAGCGAAGACAGCAGCAGCCAGATCGCGACCATGGGGCCTGCGATGGCGATATCGGTGAATACGGCATGGACGAGGTCGAGGCCGAAGCGAAGGAAGACGCCGGCGACCATGCCCATCACGATCGGCAGCGGGACCAGTTCCATTGCGCGCTTGACCGAGCCGGTCGCGCCAAGCACGAGCATCAGCGCGCTCGTGACATAGTAAGCGCCGACGACTTGAGGGAACGTGAGATGTGTCAACGACTGGCCCACCAGGACCGTACCCGGAATGGTCCAGAAGAATGCCAGCGGTTGGCGGTAGAGCCAGCAGAACAGGATGGTGATCAGGCCGTTGATGAAGAAGGCGCCGAAAATCCAGGAGGCGATCTGGCCTTCCGAAAGTCCGCCGCCCGAGCCGACCGCGAGGATGATGGCAACGGGAGCGGTAACGGCGAAAAGCGAGCCGATGAATCCGCTTGACGCATACAGGGGGCCGAAGTCGGAAAGAATCTTTCCCGGACTGGGCGGCTTCTCGGCAGGTCGCTCGATATGGATGAACATGGAACGGGCCGGTATGCGCGGCAGGTGCTAGGGCGGGCAGATTATCACCCACGGGTTGGGCGACAAGGCTCGCGAACGCGGGGTTGTGAACGGTCCTCGCCTTGATGCCGCGCGCGAGCGGCACCTTTGTCCAAACTATCGCCTTCGAGGGCCCATGCTGCAG
>JAEZEU010000434.1 GCA_023432885.1 Pseudomonadota bacterium
GATCATTTTGATCGTCGCGGTCTGCTCTGTCGTGTGGGCAATGGTGATGGCGGCACTGATCCGTGCCTTGGGGCAAAGGCGTGAACCGCGCGGCCAGCCTGTCGATCTCGATCCCCAAACCGACCGCCGGATGACGCGGGCGGTCACAGCGGCGACAGCCGCGACCGTCGTCATCCTCGTCGCTTTTACGACAGCCAGCTTCTTCGCGACCCGGGCACTGAGCCTTGCCAGCAACTATGATCTCACGATCAAGGTGCAGGGTCAGCAATGGTGGTGGAGCGTGGAGTACCTTAGCCCGGCGGAGCAGCGCCTTCAGACGGCGAACGAAATTCACATCCCGGTCGGGCGGAACGTGCGGCTTCAGCTTGAGGGCGCAGATGTCATCCACTCGTTCTGGGCGCCGAACCTGGCAGGCAAGCAGGACTTGATACCGGGCCGATCGAACACGCTCACCATCCGAGCCGAGCGCCCGGGCGTTTATCGTGGACAGTGCGCCGAGTTCTGCGGTTTGCAACATGCTCACATGGCGTTCTTCGTGGTCGCCGAAGAGCCGGCCGACTTCGATCGTTGGGTCAAGTCGCAGCAGCAGGGTGCAACCGATCCTTCCGGCGATGAGATTGCCGCAGGCCAGCAAGTGTTTCTCTCGCGGCCTTGCGCCGCTTGCCACGCGATCCGCGGAACCTCGGCGACGGGCACGACCGGCCCCGACCTCACGCATGTTGGCGGACGAAAGTACATCGCTGCCGGTCTTCTTGAAACGACCCGCGGCTCCCTTGCGGCATGGATCGCCGATCCGCAGACACTTAAACCTGGCAACAACATGCCAATGGTTCCGCTGAGCGCGGATGAACTCCGGTCAGTGTCGGCCTATCTGGCGAGCCTGAAATGAAAGCCGGGACGAGCGCTGATAGGCGAGACAGTGAGCTGACGCCTCCCGCGCTTGAGGCGGTCTTGGCTGAAACGTGGAGAACACCTTCCGGTCTGTGGGGCTTCTTCGCAACAGTCGACCACAAGATCATCGGCCGGCGTTACATCAGCACCGCATTCGTGTTCCTCGCGCTCGGCGGCATCCTCGCCGTCCTGATGCGCCTTCAACTGGCGCAACCGGAAGCGCGGCTGTTGGACCCCGACCGGTACAATCAGATTTTCACCATGCACGGCTCGAACATGATGTTTCTGTTCGCGGTGCCTGTGATGGAAGCGATGGGTGTGTATCTAGTGCCGCTGATGGTGGGCACCCGCAATATTGCTTTTCCGCGGCTGAACGCCTTCTCTTACTGGATGTTCCTCGCGGGCGGGGCGACGCTTTGGATCGCATTCGTGCTCGACATGGGGCCGGACGTCGGCTGGTTCGCCTATGTGCCGCTGTCCGGACCGCAATATGGAGCGGGAAAGCGCGCCGACATCTGGGCGCAGATGATTACTTTCACCGAGATTGCTGCGCTGGCGGTCGCAGTCGAGATCGTGGTGACCGTTTTCAAGCAGCGCGCGCCCGGCATGTCGCTCGATCGGATGCCGCTTTTCGTCTGGTCGATGCTGGTAACTTCCTTCGTTGTCATCATGGCAATGCCCGCCATCGTCATCGCAAGCACTTCCCTCATCCTGGATCGGCTCGTGGGGACGCAATTCTACAACCCAGCCGAAGGAGGCGACGTCCTGCTATGGCAACATCTGTTTTGGTTTTTCGGTCATCCTGAGGTTTATATTATTTTTCTTCCCGCGGTCGGGATGGTGTCGACCATCGTCGCGACCTTCGCGCGACGTCCGGTGTTCGGCTATCTTGCCTTGGTCATGGCCCTGATCGCGACGGCCATTCTGGCCTTCGGCCTGTGGGTTCACCACATGTTTGCTGCGGGTTTGCCGCGGCTCGGCGAAAGCTTCTTCACCGCTTCCAGCATGTCCATCGCTATTCCCGCCGGGGTCCAGATCTTTTGCTGGCTGGCCACGCTTTGGGACGGCACACCGGTGTTCAAGACGCCGTTGCTGTACGTGATAGCCTTTATCGTGACTTTTGTGATCGGCGGAATGACTGGCGTCATGGTGGCTTCTGTGCCCTTTGATACGCAGGTGCACGACACTTACTTCGTCGTCGCCCATTTCCATTACGTGCTGATCGGCGGCGCCGTATTCCCGCTGTTGGGTGGCATCTACTACTGGTTTCCAAAAATCACCGGTCGCATGATGAGCGAGGCCCTCGGTAAGTGGTCATTTTGGTTGATCTTCCTGGGGTTCAATCTCACGTTCTTTCCGATGCATATTCTGGGGCTGGAAGGGATGCCACGCCGGATCTACACCTACCAGCCCGATATGCCGTGGCATGGTCTCAACTTGTTTGTGAGCGCCAGTTCTCTGATTCTGGTCACAGGCTTTATTCTGTTCTTCGTAGATGCGATTCGCTCCGCGCGCTTTGGAGCACCGGCCGGTGAGAATCCCTGGGGTGCGCCAACCTTGGAATGGGCGACTTCGTCGCCGCCGCCAAGTTTCAACTTCCTGCAAATTCCCGTCGTCGAAGGGTCAAACCCGCTTTGGGAGCAGCCCAATTCCCTGATGGTCGCAAGTGGCCTCTGCACAGATCGGCGCGAACTGATCGTTAGCACGGTTGCGGCCGCAAAGCCGGAGGCGCGGGAGTCTTCACCTCGAAATTCCATCTGGCCATTCTGGGCTGCGGTAACCACGACAGTGATGCTGATCGGATCGATCTTCTCGCCATGGGCGGTGGTGTGGGGATCGGTCCTGGTCGCGGCCACATTGATTGGATGGTTCTGGCCCAAGGGAACGCCGGAGGACGAAGCATGAAAACACGCGTGGTGGCCGATCTCTCCGGACTGCCCCTGCATGGCTTGCATACCGCCAGTGTTACCTGGTGGGGCACACAAGCCTTTATGTTGATCGAAGCCACCGGCTTTGCGCTCGCTATCGCCGTTTACTTCTACCTGATGAGTCTTGCTGCGACCTGGCCGCTCAACGCTCCCAAGCCCGACCTGCTGCCTGGCACATTGGTGACGGTGATCCTCCTCGTCAGCGCCGTACCGAACTATCTGGTTTCGCGATGGGCTGAACAGCAGGATTTGCGGAAGACAAGAATTGGCATCGTCGTCATGTCAGTTTTCGGGATAGTCCCGCTGGTGGTCCGCGCCTTCGAGTTTCCAGCGCTCAACGTCAATTGGGACACTAACGCGTATGGCTCAATCGTCTGGACTCTTTTGGGACTGCACACCACCCACCTCGTTACTGACCTGGGCGATACCCTTGTGCTGGCAGTGCTAATGTTCACCAAGCGAGGCAACAATCGACGCCGCTTCGGCGATGTGCAGGACAACTCAATGTATTGGAACTTTGTCATCGCGACATGGCTTCCGATATATGGCTGCATCTATTGGGTACCCCGGCTGTGAGCGCCAACAGTGATCCTGTCGTCGTTCTGGAAGCGTGCACTGGCTTGTGCGTTGCGCCGGCCGCCTGGGCGGTCAACACCCAACTTGGGCAGATCCTGCCTTATCTGGATTGTCAGTCGGGATATTCGGCAATCGCCTCGTTCGCGGGCGTGTTCGCCGCCTGCGCGGCGGGAGCAGTATCATGGCGTGCTGCGAACCGAGCAGCCGTATCGGAGTCCCCGGCGCCGGCAGTGAGCTTCCTCGGATCAACAGGCGCACTGTCGGCCTTGATTTTCTCCTTTGCGCTTTTCATGCAGGGAGCGGCCTCATTGGTCGTCAGTGGATGCGAACGGTAGTCGTGGCAATCGCCGCCTGGTCCCTGTCGGCGTGCCGTCTGCTCGCACATGGCACGGAAACGCGGGGTGACGCCCCGAGTTGGACCTTCGACCCATGGATCGTCTCTCCCATTCTTGTTCTCGGGCTGCTCTACGGCCTCGGCAGCGTGATCCTTGGCCGGCGCGCCAGAAACGGCCGGGAGCGCCGAGAATGGCGAACGCTGGCCTTCTTGGGCGCATGGCTGTCGCTCGTCGCGGCATTGGTGTCGCCATTGCATTGGCTAGGCGAGCATCTCTTCAGCTTTCATATGATCGAGCATGAGATCCTGATGGCCGTTTCCGCGCCTCTGCTGGTCGTGGCGATGCCGATTGGAACATTATTATGGGCGTTCCCGCGCGCGATCCGGCTCGCAGCTGGCCGGCTCTTCAAAACACCTGCGATCAGCGCCAACTGGGCTTGGTTGAGTGTCGGCCGGAATGCGACGATTGTTCATGGAATTGCGATATGGGGCTGGCATGCGCCGGTTCTATTCGACGCCGCGGTCACCAGTGTGGCGATCCATCGCCTGCAGCATCTCAGCTTTCTGCTGACGGCGATCTTGTTCTGGTGGTCCGTATTTCGGCGCAGCAATACCGGTGCGGCCGCCTGGCATGTATTCGTCACCATGCTTCACACGAGCGTTCTCGGTGCGCTGATGGCGCTTGCACCGCGTGTGCTTTATCAGTCCCGGAACGCAAGCGTCGCCAACTGGGGACTTACGCCACTGGAGGATCAGCAGCTAGCCGGACTTATCATGTGGGTGCCCGCGGGTACGATCTATGCTGGTACCGCGCTTGCATTGCTGGCCGTCTGGATCAGGCACTCGAGCGAGACCGGAAGGAGTGACGATGTCCTTCATCCTCTCTAGGCGCCCGTGGTCAGTCGGCGGGGCTGCGGCGCTCGTCGCCATCTCGGCGACCGCGATCGGTGTGATCTGGAATCTGCGATATCAGTCCGAGGCCGTTGCGCGGGCGATGGCTGGCGGCGACCCGGCGCGTGCACCGGTCACCATCAGGCGTTTCGGTTGCGGGGGCTGCCACACGATTTCGGGGATTCCCGGCGGTGACGGCCAAGTTGGAGGACCGCTGACCGGTATCAAGCATCGCGTCTACATCGGTGGAGCCGTACCGAATTCACCGGACACCCTGGTGCGGTGGATCGTCTCGCCGCAAACATTCTCGCCGCGATCGGCAATGCCTGCGACTGGAATCTCGGAAGCCGAAGCGCGCGATGTTGCGACTTATCTCTATTCGCGATGATCCCTATGGCGAAGGTGTCGAACGCGAGGGTAGCGACTTGATATAGACTGCAATGGCATTCCGGTCGCTCTCGGGCAGCATCGCAGTATTTGTCACCACATCCGTCATCGATGATCCAACCCGGCCGTGGCTCGGTGTATTGCCGGATTTCAAGGTTTCCGCGATATCGGCTGCAGTCCAGTCGCCGATCCGCGCAGGTGTTATGTTCGGGATGAAACCGACACCCTCCGGATCCTGACCGCCCGCGAAGCGACTTCCGGGCTTGATGCCCCCGAACATGTTTCGGGAGGAATGACATTCGGCGCAATGCGCAAGACTTTCGACGAGATATCGTCCGCGATTCCATGCCGCGTTCTGGTTTGGATCAGCGACGATCGGTTGGCGATCGAAGAACAGGAGTTTCCAGATCCCGACCAGTCGCCGGATGCGAAACGGCATGGAAAGGACGTGGGGAGGTGCCTTGCCCGAAACCGCCGGCAGGGTGCGCAAATACGCCATGAGGTCCCTGACGTCGCCGACCTGCATCTTGGCGTAGCTTGTATAAGGGAAGCCTGGATAATAGTGGACTCCGTCCGGAGCTGTGCCGCTCAGCAAGGCGTTGGCCAGATCTAGAGTACGCCACGTGCCGATCCCGTCGAGCGGATCGGGCGATATGTTGGGCACGCGAAAGGTTCCGAAGGGCGAGGCCAACGCCAACCCGCCGCCGAGGCGGAGGCGGTTCGGCTGTCCTGGCGAGGCATGGCATGAGGCGCAACTGCCTGCAGCAAAGATCAGCTTGCCCCTTGCCGGGTCACCGCCCTCCAACGCCGGCTCCGCGGCTCTCGAGAATGCCGGCCTGGGCCGGGTCAGGATCCAGACGCTAGCGAGAGCGCCGAGTGCGCCTGCGACGAGCAGAATCGTCAGCCAGAAGCCTCTACGCATGTTCCAAGCCTCGACAACAACCCGGGCCTCCATGCAATACAAGAGGCGCGGCCGAGTTCCCCATCACATGGACGCTCGTCTCCTGAAATTGTGCCGAGGACGACACTTACGTCGTCAATGGTCGAACCCGGCTCGAACTCCCACGCCTGCTCACGGTCCTCAGCGGGGTGGAAAGGCGCTCAGGGGCTGGCTTCGGGACCACGGAGGAGTGGTCGTTGGCGAATAGTCTCAGCGAGAAATAATTGATAGTCGCGCGTATTCCCTCGTCGAGGGAGGTGGTGGGGCTCCAGCCAAGCACCTCGCGCGCGAGAGAGATCACAGGCCGGCGACGCTTGGGATCGTCCTGGGGAAGGGGATGATATTCGACCGACGACCTCGAGCCCGTTTTCGCGACGATCAGGTCTGCGACCTGCTTGACCGTCTGCTCGTCGGGATTGCCGAGATTGAACGGCCCGGTGACTTCCGGCTGACTTTCCATCAGGAGCTGTAGACCTGCGAGCAGATCGTCAATGTAGCAGAAGGACCGGGTCTGGGACCCATCGCCGTAGATAGTGATCGGGTCACCCTTCAGGGCCTGGACGATGAAATTTGAAACGATGCGGCCATCATTCTCCAGCATGCGCGGACCGTAGGTATTAAAGATGCGTGCCACCTTGATCGGCAGGCCATGAATGCGGTGGCAATCGAAAAAAATGGTCTCTGCGGCGCGTTTGCCTTCATCGTAGCAGGCCCGCGGTCCAACCGGATTGACGTTTCCCCAATAGGTCTCCGGCTGTGGGTGAATATCGGGATCGCCGTAAACTTCGCTGGTCGATGCCTGGAGCGATCGGGCGCGTTTTTCCTTGGCCAGCTCAGTCACGTTGCCGGCGCCTAGAACGCAGGTGTTCAAAGTGGCAATCGGGTCGCGTTGATAATGCCGGGGCGAGGCAGGGCAAGCGAGATTGTAGATGCGATCGATTGGTCCGGTTATGTCCAATGGATCGCGAATGTCGTGCTCGATGAACTCGAAGTCAGGATGATTGAGGAGCGGCCGAACGTTCGCGAAGGTACCCGTGACAAGATTGTCGACGCAGTACACGCGATGGCCCTGCTGAATGAGCCGATCGCACAGGTGCGAGCCGATGAAGCCAGCGCCTCCCGTCACGACAACATTCAGCTTCGAAGCGAAGCCCATCGTGTTTCCCTTCCTGGGTTTCAGGTGTCTGGCGTTTGTCGTGGCTCGTCTCCGGATGTTGAAAGCCGTGCAGTCACAAAGGTACAAACAATAATTGCGCATGGCAGTTCCAAAACTGAGATTGAATGAGACTACGGAGACCAGTTGGCGGCTCCCACGCAACAACGCTCCGGCTACGGGAAGAGGCCAGAGATCGCAATTAACCCGAGACTATACCGCTTCGACACGGCTTGCTTTGGCAGGCCGGGTGATCAATTCTCCTACATATCGCTCGAACTCGATCGCGCGAGTTTCGCCGGTGTGGTCCTTCAGTACTCGCTGGCGAGCGGCAGCCGCAATATCCAGTCGCTGCAATTCATCCAATCCAGAGAGGAGATTGACGACATCGTCGGCGCTGCTGGCGAGAAGAATCTCGCGTTCCGGAACAAAGAACTCCTCGAGGCCGGGCCAGCTGTCGCTTATCAGCGGTGTACCGCATGCCGCAGCTTCAAACAGCCGAACACTCGGCGAATAGCCCGCGGCGGCCATATGCTGTCGCGTCAGGTTGAGTGCGTAACGCAGGCTACAATAGAACTTCGAATGTGACTCGGGCGGCAGGTGCTCGATATGCCGGACGTTCTCCGGCCAGATCAGCTTGCCGGGATATTGGGCTCCCACCACCACGAAGCTGTGCTCTGGCAGCCGGCGGGCGGGTTCGATCAAGAGTTGCTCCAGCAGTGGCTGCCGATCCTCGCTGTAGGTACCGATGTAGCCGAGTGCCCACTGCGTCGGCACATCTTCCGGTTTGTGAACCTCGATGTCGGCGGCGCAGTAGAGCGCGCGGGCGCGCGGGCTGCCGTATATCCCTGTTATCAGCTGCAGGACGGGGCCACCCGTGAACGATAGATAAAGATTGAAACGAGGAACGAGGGAAGGGCTGATATACTGAGCACTGTTAGTCGCGAGCTTGTCGAGCGTGACAGGTGTGTCGATATCGTAAAAGACGGTGACACCGCGCGCGCTGCTGGTAATCCAATCGCCAAGCGCGGCGCCGTCGGGAACGAACGATCCGAGCAGCACGACATCGGCAGCAGCAACTTTTGAGCCAAAGTCCCGCGACACCGACTTCAACGAATCGTAGAGAGCGATCTCGCAATAAGGCGAGCTGATGAGGTCCCGATGGCCGCGATACCAGGGCACGTCGCGTTCGAGAAACGTGATCCGATGGCCTCGTGCTGCGAGCGCCTTGATCAGCGCGCGATAGGTGGTGGCGTGACCATTACCCCACGAGGACGTGATCGAAAGTCCAAACATCACGATATCGAGCTTCATTCCGCCGCCTCTCTGCTGCTGATCGTGAGGCTCAACACTCCCATCAGCTGTTCCGCGCGTTGCGTATAGGTGTGCTGATCCAGAACGCGCTTGCGGGCGGCCAGAGCGATGCGCCGCGCCCGTTCCGGCGTCAGGCCCTCGAGCAGGCTGGCCACCTCCTGTCCGTCCCGCGCTACGAGAACTTCCTTGCCCGGCTCGAGGAAATTGTCGATGCCGTCCCACGCGTCGGTCAGAATGCAGGCGCCGGCGCCTGCTGCTTCAAATATCCGGGTCGCTGGGGAGAAGCCGAACCGGGCCATGCTGTCGCGATTGATGTTCAGCGTGGCCAATCCGGAGCAGAAGAACGCATTGTGCTCGGCACTGCCGACATGACCCGCGACCGCAACATTGGCCGATACCGGCTTGGCCTCCCAGCCCGCTCCGCCAAGCAGAAATCGACGTCCGGGCAGCATCCGCGCGGGCTGGAGAAAGAATTCATTGACTCTTGCCTCGCGGTCCGGAAGCCGGTTGCCGAGAAAGCTGAGGTCGCATGCGTACTTGACGCGAGCTGGCACGGGATGGTGAGTCTGGGGATCCACCGCGTTGTAGATCGGGACGCACTGCCGCGCGCCGAACTGGCGGTAGCGGTCAACCACAGGCTTGCCGCCGCCATAGGTCAGGATCAGATCATACTGTGGAATCGCCCGGCGTAGATGATGGCGCGAGTCCGCAGTCATGCTCTCGAGCGTAGCCGGCGCATCGACGTCCCAGTAGATCGTCGTCAGTCGGCTGCCGGTGAGTTCAGCGACCGCCAATTCCAGGGCCTCGTCAAATACCCCGACGCCGCTGGCCTTCGCAATAAGATCGGCATTTTGCGAGGCACCTTCCAATGCGCGACGCCATCCGTCCTCAGTGGCGGGATAAACGATGACGCGGGCCCAATCCGGATCTGGAATATCCCGATGCCTCTGACGGTCGAATGCGTCCGGCTCGTAAAAGGTGATATCCTGATCCAGCGCAGCGAGCGCCTTGAGGATGCCACGATAATAAGTCGCAGCACCATTCCAGTAGGACGACACCAGGCTTGATCCGAAAAATGCGATCTTCATGACGCGACCATCCGTTCCATTGCGCCGCTGTTGCCGTCGCTCGCTGAATCATCTCTCGTGCCAAGTAGCCGCAGGATGCCCAGCAATTCTCTCACGCGGTGAGCGCAGGTGTGGCGCGCGCGGATCGCCTCCACGCCTGTCCGTGCAGTCTCCGCAGCGAATTCGCGATCCTGTACTAGCAAGCGGAGGGCGGCGGCTGCCGCTTCACCGTTTGCCACCTTGACGAAGCAGTCCGGCGGAAACAGCCCCTCGGCGTCATCCCATGGCGCGCAGATGAGCGGGACCGCGCAGGCCAGAGCTTCGAATACTCGTATGGTTGGGATTCCCGGAAGTGCCTCTACATAGGGGCGGCGGGGCACGTGCATCGTCACGCGCGCGCGGGCAAGGGCATCCGGTGCGCGATGGTTGGGAAGCCAGCCGCAGAACTCGATGCCGGCGGCTTGCAATCGCCGGCGCAGGTCCTCGGGATAGCGGACCCCATATACCCGTGCGTTGAAGCCCGTCGCTGCGACCGGCCCAACGAGGAATTCCTGCAGTTCGCGGTCGCGTTCACCGTCGCCCCAATTGCCGATCCATACCACGTCGGCTTCCGCGCGTGTGCTCGGCTGCGGCCGAAACAGCTCGACGTCGGCTGCCTCATGCCAGGTGAAGGCTCGACGGCCCCAGCCGAGACATTGATACAGCTGGCGCAAGACTTCACCGAAAGCGAGAATTGCGTCATAGTCGGCAAGCTGAAACCCGGCGATCTGGTGCGATGCCGTCACAGCGCGGTGATGCGTATCGTGGAACAGTAGGCGAAACCGTCCGCCGCTCTGCCGCCTTGTGCCGAGCTTTTGGATCAGGGCGGGGTCGTTCCATTCGTGCGCAATGACCACGTCGGCCCGATCCAGCATCTCGTCGAGATCAAGGGTCGCCAAATCGTAACTTCTCAGCGCTACGCCGGGCACAAGCGATGCCGGCTCTCTCAAGCAGTCGGCGCCGCCGTCCTGTATCGCGTTGAGCTTGCTCCAGCCCTCGCGCGGCTCGCATACCATGACGTCGTGTCCGACACGCAGGAGTTCGCGCGCGATGCCGCGGAGGAAATGCGCATTGCCGTGGTTCCAGCACGAGACGAATGAATGATAGAACATCACGAATTTCATGGCTGGACCTCAGCCAGGTTTTGGATTGGGCTCGCTTCCCTCGTACAGTTGTTTGCGAGCTCAAGGTACAGCTTGACGTACGCCTCGGCAGTTGCAGCCAGCGGGAAGCGTTGTGCCCTTTCGGCCGCTCGCTTCTGGAGATCCTTGCGCAGAGCGTCATCGCGGGCCAGGCAGGTGAGCGCGGCCTGCCACGCGGCGTCGTCGTGCGCATCCACAAACAGAGCCGCTCCATCCCAGAGCTCGTGAAGGGTGTCGATATCCGACAGAACTAGGGCGCAGCCGGCCGCCGCCGCTTCAAGAATCGTGAGCCCAAACGGCTCGTAGACGGCTGGCGAAGCCAGGATGGAAGCGCGCCGCATGACTTCCAGCAGCGCG
This sequence comes from Pseudomonadota bacterium, assembly GCA_023432885.1. Lineage (GTDB taxonomy): Bacteria > Pseudomonadota > Alphaproteobacteria > Rhizobiales > Xanthobacteraceae > Bradyrhizobium. The sequence goes on from JAEZEU010000434.1 coordinate 11,020, forward strand.
GGATGGGATAGTTCGCGAGACCTTTCGCCCTGCCGGTCGTCCTCGCTACGAATATCCAGGGGACCGTTGGTCTGAATGGGCCATGGCACGCGTGGCGCTACGCGGCGCAGCATCGATAGGTTCTTGGCTTCGTCCCACTGCCGGCCGGCCGCGAGAATGAAGCGCTGCTTCGTCGTGCGGGGAACCTGCTCCTCGATTCCATTAGAGATCACCAGGCCGGCGCCTTCCGGCCGGTAGAGCTTTGTTATTGTGTTCCGGAAACTGCTTGTCGGAGCAAGCCATCGTGTTGCCGCGGTAAGACCAGCGTGCACGTTCTCCATGTAGGTCAACCACCGCGGTTCACGCGGCTCTTCTTCGTGGCAGGCGAGCCACCAGGAGCGCACGCAGGAATGGGCGACCACAATGACAGGAGCACGCCACGCGCTCATCGCCTCGCGGTAGCTGTTGAGATGGACCACATCGGGTCTGATGCGATCTTCGATCTCCAGGAGCCGTTCCGTGGCGCGCCGAAAGTCCAGTCCTTCCGGATCGATCCATTCGAGCGCGAGATCTGTTATTTCAAGCGTGAGGCCGGAGATTCCGGCAACGGCCTCGAGTTGATCGGGCCGCGGCTGGGGACCCAGCGTCACCAGTGCCACTTCCAGTCCCCTTCCGCACAACGCCCGCGCCAGGGTCGAGCAGTAGATCCAAACGCCGCCGACCGCATCGGTCGTCATCATGACACGGAGTGGTCGGCGCGGCGGCATCATGGCCTCGGCTCCCGCGGGCTTATGCAGGCGATGTGGCAAGCACTGGCCGTCATATTCCCGCCTCCAGCAGTCCGGAGGCTGCGGTGGCAGCGTTAACCTGGCTATCCAGCCACCGCTCTATGCGCTGCAGGCCTTGCCGCACCGGCACCTGCGGCTGCCATTCGAGCGCCTGCGATGCCGCGCGAATATCGGAGACGTACCAGGGCTGATCTCCCGGGCGCCATCCGGCAAAGCGGACCTCCGATGGTTTGCCGCGAAGCTCGGTAATGAACCCAAGAAGTTCGCGAAGGCTGATGGCGTTGCATGGCCCGCCGCCAAGATTGAAGATGCGACCTGCAAGGCCGTCGATCTGGTCGAGAGCTCCGATCCAGGCATTCACGGCATCATCGACAAACAGCGCGTCCCGCACTTGGTGACCATCGCCATATATCGTGATCGGTCGATGTCGAATCGCCTGCAGCAGAAAATGTGCGATCCACCCCTGGTCTTC
>JAEZEU010000435.1 GCA_023432885.1 Pseudomonadota bacterium
CGTCATCTCCTTCAGCCCGCCGATCAAGATATTCCAATCGATTGTCGAACAGCAGCGGCCCAGCCCCGACTGGACCGTGGCGATATTCGACGGCAAAGGCACCAATTTCGCGCGAGTGCCGAACCCGGAGGAAACCATCGGCAAAGGCGCTTCACCCTCGCTGTATGCGGAGATGTTCCGCAAGACGGAGGCCACGCTCAACACGGTGACGCTTGAAGGCGTGCCCCTGATCACGGGATTCACGCGCTCTGCGCTTACCGGCTGGACGGTGGCGGGCGGCATGCCCGAAACCTCTCTGGTCAGGCCCTTGTGGCGCAATCTGGCGATCACGAGCGCAATCGGCGGAATCCTGCTGCTGATCGGACTGGCCTTTGCGGTGCGGATGGCGACGACGATCGCGCGCGGCGAGATGCTGCACGGTTTGTTGGTCGAAGAGCTCAATCATCGCGTCAAGAACACGCTCGCCATCCTGCAGTCGATCGCGACGCAAACATTCCGTAGCGCCAGCCGGCCGGAGCGGGACAAGTTCGAGGGCCGGCTGCGCGCGCTCGCCGAGGCACATAATCTATTGAGCACCGAGAAATGGCAGGGCTCGGAGCTGCAGGAGGTGATCGGCCGCGTGCTGCAGCCTTACCTGCTCAGCAACCCCGAGCGGATGCGCCGGTTCGGCCCGAAGGTCCCGCTCGCGCCGCGGCTTGCCGTGGTGCTGTCGATGATCCTGCATGAGATCGCCACCAACGCCGCCAAGTACGGCGCGCTGTCCAATGACACCGGCACGGTCACGCTGGAATGGGAGATCATAGAAGAAGACGCCATCCGGAAGTTGCGGCTGATCTGGACCGAGGCTGGCGGCCCTCATGTCACAGCCCCTGTGCAGCGCGGTTTCGGCTCGCGGCTGATCGAGCGCAGCGCGCGCGACCAGCTCGGCGGCGAGGCGACGGTCGATTTCCTGCCGCGCGGCGTGGTCTACACCGTGACAGTCGCACTGGATGGCGAGAAATAGCTTTCCTATTTCACCAGCTTCAGGACGGGCCGGCCACAGCGCCGCCGTCGCCGCGTCCCCTTGGAGTTGCGCGTCCGTGCCTGCTCCTGCTCCGCCTGTATCTCGCACAGAAGCTTCAACTCGGAATCCGTCACACCCTTGAGCTTCATGCGAAGCTGGAGGATGGCGACCGACAGCAGATCCGCCGTCTCATGCTCGGCGTCGTTGGCGAGCGATGCCTGGCAGCGTTCGAGAGTTGCAAGCGTGGTTCGCAACCGCGCTTCCAGATTCGCCGCCAGCGCTTCGGCCGGCATGGTGCTGACCAGCCGCGCCCACGGCGCTCCGCTCGGTGGCTTCATTCCCATGTCCGCTTTCCAAAATCCCTGGAGAGGTTGCCCGTATACCTGCGCCAAAAAGCGACAACAGAGCGCAGAGAATATGGCTGAGATGCTGCCGCACTGGCGCTACACTGGCCAGGATGAGCGGCAAGCCTTATCCAAATACCCCCCAGTACGCTCAAGCGGTCTCCGTAGAAACACGGAGTTCGCGGCTGGGCGGTAATTTTTGACGTGAATAATCGGGGCGGGAGACCCGCCCTGGTTGTACTACTCGGCATCTTCTGCCAAGATTAGCCGAGGTAAAGAGGCTTGTATGTCGCTCACACTGGAAAGGGGTGTTCCGCAGGAAGAACGCCGAAAAGTATCGCTCGGCGGTCTTACCGATTGGGACGCGGCCCGCATATTCTTGGAAGTCGTACGCTGCGGCAGCTTCCGCTCGGCCGCCGAGCGGCTTGAGCTGTCGATCAACGTCGTGCGCCGGCGGATCGACGATTTCGAACGGCAGGTCGGCGGCACGCTGTTCACCCGTGACGTTCACGGCACCCACCTGACCGATGAGGGTGCGGTGGTGGTCTCCGCAGTGGAACGGATGGAGGCGGCTTCGTTCGACCTGATGCGGGCCAGCGGCTCCGTCAACGGCACCCTGTCCGGCGAAGTACGTGTCGCCGTCACCGAGGGACTCGGCACCTTCTGGGTGGCGCCACGCCTGGTCGAATTTCAGCGTTCCAACCCCAATATCCTGGTCGATCTTTACTGCGCCATGCGCTCCGCCGACGTTTCCCGGCATGAAGCCGACGTCGCCATCCATCTCTCCCAGCCTGCTTCGCTCGACGCCAAGCTGGTGCGGCTTGGCCGCATGCATCTGATGTTTTTCGCGAGCGAGGCGTATATTGCCCTTCGCGGGGCGCCAAAATCCTTTGCCGACCTGACCGGGCACCGCCTGGTGCTGCAGAGCGCGGACCAGACGGCGGCAAAGGAATTATTCGAGAGTTTCTTTCCCGGTTTTTCCCAGCGCGACCTGCTTGCGATGCGCACCAATGTCTCCAGCGCTAATTACTGGGCCGTCGCCAACGGCGCCGGCGTCGGCGTGTTTCCGACCTACGCCTATGCGCTTGGCGGCCTGGTTCCGCTCGAGATCGAGTTTCGCAGGCCATTCGACATCTGGCTTTCCTACCATCCCGGCAGCGGCCGAATCCCGAGGGTTCGCCGCACGATCGACTGGCTGGTGGAAGCCTTCAATCCCGCCAAATTCCCTTGGTTCAGGAACGACTTCGTCCATCCAAGCGAATTCAAGGCGGTGTACATGGGCGAGTCCCTGACCCATCTTTTCGGGGGCTTCTCGACCGAAGGACGGTAGGAGCGAATGAACAAGACAGCAGCAAAGAGAATGAAACAGCGTAGCGCGGGCAAGCCCGACATCGAACTCGGCAAGCGAATCCGGTTGCGGCGGGTCGAACAGAAGATCTCGCAGGCGGAACTCGGCGAAAAGCTCGGCGTCAGCTTCCAGCAGGTCCAGAAGTACGAGAAGGGCGTCAATCGCGTCGGCGCGGCGCGTCTGCAGCAGATCGCCAATGCGCTCGACGTGCCGGTGACGTTCTTCTACGACGGCGACAACAAGGCGCGTGAAGTCGAGAGCCTGTTGTTCCTCGACAGCGCGTTTAGCCTGCGGTTGCTGCGCGCCTACAGCAAGATCAAGGACCAGACCGTGCAACGGCAGCTGGTAGCCCTGATGGAATCGATCGCGGCCAACGAAGACTAGGGCGAGACGACGGATTGTCATCTCACTCCGGCTTGTGTTGGAGCATGACCCCTTTCGGAAAGCGGCTTTACACTTTCCGGATCATGCTCTGGGCGTTCTTGCGAGCCTGGTTTGCAGCACCGCGGACCCGATCTATCAGTGCGATACAATCGGCGGGTAGCCTGTTGCTGCGCCAATCTCGTGTTGGTCGGGCCTCGACAACACGAGTCTGTCGCCATCCGGCTTGGTAAAGGCCGGAGGCTCGATGTCCAGTATCTGAAGCCGCAGACCTATTTTGCGTCCGGCGGCCTCAAGCGGGGGCGACATCGACCGGCGGATCGAAGCGCAACAGCGTGAACACCGGCCCATCGCATCGTAAAGCGAATGGTTATCCCTGCGCCATCGATGCGGCGTGCGCTTGCGGCCGCACAATCCACGGGATGCGCTCCTCACAACAAAGAAGAACGGGGCTCTCCGCGCGATGCCCGGCAAAGAAACATCGCTGCAAAGGCGGTGCCCCGCGCTATCATCCACTCACGGGCGGTCAATTCCGCCCGATACTCACGATTGAAAGCCCCGCGATGCTCGACACCCCGAAAGCGACCCAGAAATCCCACGCCGACGGCAAGATTCTGCAAGGCGTAGACGAGGGCGTCGGCATTATTACCTTCAACAATCCGGAGAAACGCAATGCGATGTCGCTGGAGATGTGGGAGGGGCTAGGCAATGCGCTTGCCGAACTGCGCGACGATCCCGGCGTGCGCGTGGTGGTGCTGGCCGGTGCCGGCGACAAGGCCTTCGTGTCGGGCGCCGACATCAGCCAGTTCGAGAAGTCGCGCCATAACGCGGAGGCATCCGCCGAGTATTCGAAGCGCAGCGAGACTCAACGCGCGCTGCTTGCCAACTATCCCAAGCCGACGATTGCCTGTATCCGCGGCTTTTGCCTGGGCGGCGGCATGCAGGTCGCGATGCTCACCGACATCCGCTTCGCCGCCGAAAACAGCCAGTTCGGCATTCCCGCGGCGAAACTCGGCATCGCCTATGGCTATGACGGATTGCGCCACCTGGTGTCGCTGGTAGGTCCCTCCTGGGCGCGGCTGATCATGTATACCGGCATGCGCATCCACTCGGCCGAAGCGCTGCGCATCGGCCTCGTCGATCGCGTGCTGCCGGACAGCGAACTCTGGAACGCGACGATGGACGTCGCGCGCACCATCTCCGAGAACGCGCCGCTGGCGATCCAGGCTGCGAAGATCACCATCCGCGAAGTGCTGAAAGACGAGAGCAAGCGCGACATGGAGGCGATCAAGGCGATCGGCAACGCCTGCATGGACAGCGAGGATTTCAGGGAAGGCCGCACCGCGTTCATGGAGAAACGGAAACCGCGGTTCGAGGGGAAGTAGTAGTCAGAGCGCCGCCAATACCGCCTTCGTCACGTCAGCCGTGCCGTCCCTGCCGCCGAATTCCATCGGCTTGATTCCCTCAGCATAGGCCTTGTCCACCGCGCGCTCGATGCGCTCGCCGGCCTCCGCGGCGCTTTCAACGCCGTGCTTCTCGGCGAGCCAGTCCAGCATCATCGCGGTGGACAAGATCATCGCCGTCGGATTGGCCCTGCCCCGCCCCATGATGTCGGGCGCCGTGCCGTGGCAAGGCTGGAACATGGCGTGGCGGTCGCCGATGTCGGCCGACGGCGCCATGCCGAGGCCGCCGATCAGGCTGGCGGTGAGATCGGAAAGGATGTCGCCGAACATGTTCTCCGTCACCAGCACGTCGAAATCCCAAGGCCGCTTCACGAGGAACGCCGAGCAGACATCGACATAGACATGATCGGCCTTCACGCCGGGATGGCGCTTGGCAGCCTCGTCGAAGATCTCGCGGAAGAACGCGAAGGCGCGGAACACATTCGCCTTGTCGACACAGCTAAGCTGGCCGGGCCGGCCGCGCGCCTTGCGGCGCTCCGCGAGGCGGAAGGAGAAGTCGAACAGGCGCTCCGAGGTGTGGCGCGTGATCACCATCGTCTCTCGCGCCTCGCTATCGGTGACGACGCCCTTGCCCATGGATGCGAACAGGCCTTCGGTGGATTCCCTGATGACCACGAGATCGATGCCGCGACTGTCCGCGCCGACGATCGGGCTCGGCACGCCCGGAATCAGCCGCGCCGGGCGCACGCCGGCGTAGAGATCAAAATGAAAACGCAGCTCGATCTGCGGGGCTATCTCGGTGTTGTCGGGATAGCGCACCGACGGCAGACCGCAGGCGCCGAGCAGGATCGCGTCGGCCTCCTCACACAGGCGGATAGTGGAATCCGGCATCGACTTGCCGGTTTCACGATAATGACCAGCGCCGGCCGGCGCCTCGGTGAAGCGGAAGGCCAGATCCGACTTCGCCTCGATCTTGCGCAGAACTTCCAGCGCCGGCGCCATCACCTCAGGACCGATGCCGTCGCCGCCGAGCACGGCGATGTGGAAGGCGTTGTTGGCGGACATGGGTTATCCTACGGAAGACATTTCTGGAATCATTCCGGGGCGATGCGAAGCATCGAACCCGGAATATTGGGATTCCCCGATCCGCAATTGCGCATTGGTCTGGTCCCTTCCATCCCGGAATGACCGCAGCGCGTTACGGCGTCAGCACGGCGCGGCCGACCAGCTTGCCTTTCTGCAAATCCATCAGCGCATCATTGGCCTTTGCAAGCGGCAGCTTGGTCACCGGAATCGGCGGGATCTTCTTGGCCCGCACGAGGTCGAGCAATTCCTGCGTTTCGCGGAGATTGCCGACATAGCTGCCCTGGATGGTGACCGCCTTGATCGGGATCAGCGGCAACGCGAACGTGGCACCGCCGCCGAACAAGCCGACAATGATGAGCTTGCCGCCCTTGGACAGGCAATCGAAGCCGAGCTGGGTCGTCTGCGCGCTGCCGACGAGGTCGATCACCGCGCGGATCGGACCGCCGGCCTTTTTCTGCAACTGCTCCAGCGCATCAGGCGCCTTGCCGTCGACGGTGGCGAGTGCGCCCGCCGCTTCCGCCGCCTCGCGCTTGCGCGCATCAATATCGACGACAATGGCGCCCTTGCCGCCCATTGCCTTGAGCAGCGATAGCAGCATCAGGCCGAGACCGCCGGCGCCGAACACCACGATCGGCGTGTTCAGCTCCTTCTCGACCTTCTTCAGCGCGCTGTAGGTGGTAACGCCCGAGCAGGCGTAGGGCGCGGCGGTGACGGGATCGAGGCCCTTCAGGTTGATCAGATACTTCGCGTTCGGTACCGTCATGTAGTCGGCATAGCCGCCATCACAATAGACACCGAGCGCGTTCGGCTTGATCGCGCACATGTTCTCGTCGCCACCGACGCAGGTAGGACATTTGCCGCAGCCGAGCCAGGGATAGACCAGCGCGACATCGCCGACCTTGAGGTCGCCCTTGTCGGCGGCCGAAACATCCGGGCCGAACGCAATGATCTCGCCCACAGTCTCGTGGCCCATGGTCCGCGGCAGCGAGACGCCGCGGTCCTTGAGCGACAGCGGCTTGCGGCCATGGCCGAGATCGTATCCGCCTTCCCAGATATGCAGGTCGCTGTGGCAGACGCCGGCGGCCTTCACCTTGATCAGCACCTGCGTGCCGGTCGGTTGCGGCGTCGGCTGATCCACTTCCTTAAGTGGGGCGTTGAAATCGGCAACCTGAAAGCTCTTCATCGCGTCTCTCCCTGAAACATGGTTTTCTTGTTAACCCGGACTTTGCCACGTCTGTGCCGAGAGGACAAACGCGGCTACGCGGGCTGGTCTTCAGATCAGCGGATGATGGCAGGCGGCGTACTGCCCGGGCGCAACGGCGCGCAATTCCGGCACGTCAGCCGCGCATCTGGCGTCCGCGCGCGGGCATCGGGTTCGGAAGCGGCAGCCCGAGGGCGGCGCGATCGGCGATGGCGGCTCACCTACCGCCACGCTTTCGGCCGGGCGCAGGTCGGGATCGGGCACCGGAATGGCCTCGATCAGCAGCGCCGTATATGGATGCGCCGGCCTTGCAAACAGCTGTTCGGAAGGCCCGACTTCACAAAGGCGTCCAAGGTACATTACCGCGACGCGGTCGCTGACCGCCTTCACGACAGCGAGGTCGTGGGCAATAAAGAGCAACGTCAGGCCGTAACGCGACTTCATCTCCTCCAGCAGATTGAGGATTTGGGCGCGGATGGAGACGTCGAGCGCGGAGACCGGCGCGTCGCAGATGATGAAATCCGGATTGAGCACCAGCGCACGGGCAATAGAGATGCGCTGGCACTGGCCGCCGGAGAATTCGTGCGGCAGGCGTCCCATCGCCAATGCCGGATCGAGACCGACGGCGGTGAGCACGTCGAAGACCATCCTCCTGCGCTTCTCCACATCCTTGATGCCGGCGATCACCAGCGGCTCGGCGACGATGTCGCCGATGCGCCGGCGCGGATTGAGCGAGGCGATCGGGTCCTGAAAGATAAGTTGCACCCGCTGGCGCATCTTGCGCAAGGCGTCGCCGCGCATGGCCGTGAGATCATTGCCATCGAACAGCACCTTGCCCGCCTGCGCCTGGCGAAGCTGCAGTACGGCGCGGCCCAGCGTGGACTTGCCACAGCCGGACTCACCCACAAGGCCGAGCGTCTCGCCACGCGCGATCTCGAGGCTGACGTCGGAGACCGCATGCACGGTCTTGCCGCCCACGACATACTCGACGACGAGATTTTCAACCTTGAGCAGCGGATCTGTGGGCGAAGACTGCAGCATCATCATGCGGGAACGACGTCTGGCATTTCGATCGGGTGGAAGCAGGCATACTGATGCGCCGGCGTCTCCGCTTCGGTAAGTGCCGGCTTCTCGGCATGGCAGCGCGCGACCGCATAGCGGCAGCGCGGCGAGAAGGAGCAACCCTTTATCGGCCGCGTCGGATCGGGCGGCCTTCCCGAGATCGCCGGCAATACCGTGTGCGGCGCGGTGTCGAGCTTCGGAATCGCCGCCAGCAGCGCCTCGGTGTAGGGCATGCGCATCTTCTTGAACAGCGCCGGCGTCGGCGCGCGCTCGACGACGCGTCCGGCATACATCACCGCGACATCGTCGGTGCGCCCGGCGACGACACCGAGATCATGCGTGATCAGGATCATCGCCATGTGGCGGCGGCGCTGCTCGCGCGCCAGCAGGTCGAGGATCTGCGCCTGGATGGTGACGTCGAGCGCGGTAGTCGGCTCGTCCGCGATCAGGAGCTTCGGCTCGCAGGACAGCGCAATGGCGATCGCCACCCGCTGGCGCATGCCGCCGGACAGCTGATGCGGATATTGCAGCAGGCGCTGCTCCGGCGCGGGAATGCCGACCGCGGCGAGCAGCTCGATGCTGCGCTTCCTTGCGGCGGCAAGATCAAGGCCGAGATGCTCCTGCAGGGTCTCGATCAGCTGGGTGCCGATGGTCAGCACCGGATTCAGCGAGGTCATCGGATCCTGGAACACGACCGCCAGCGAGCGGCCGCGCAGCTTGCGCAGGCTCTCCCGATCGAGGCTGACGAGGTCCTGGCCGTCGAACATCACGCGGCCGGACAGCTTTGCCTTCTTGGGCAATAGCTGCAGGATCGCGCGCGACAGCATCGTCTTGCCGCAGCCGGATTCGCCGACCACGCCAAGCGTGCGCCCCGCCCCGACGGTGAGGTTCACCCGATCCACCGCGCGCAGATTGCCGCGCGGGGTCGGCAGGTCGACCACGACATCCTCGACTGAAAGCATCGACTTGCCGGTCACAGCGCACCCTGCCGGGGATCGGTCAGCGCGCGCAGGGTATCGCCGACGAGGTTGAAGGACAGCACGGTGAGGAACATCGCGATCGCCGGCATGAAGGCGAGCCGCGGCGCGACGTCGAGGCTCTCACGTCCCTCCCCGATCATGCTGCCCCAGCTCGAAATCGGCGGCGGCACGCCGAGCCCAAGGAAGGACAGCGAGCCTTCGACCACGATGGTTATGGCGACGCCGAGCAGGAAGAAGGCAAACAGCGGCAAGATCACGTTCGGCAGCAGTTCGCGGAGCAGGATGCGCGCATGCGAGGCTCCCAGCGCCTGGGCTGCAATGACGAATTCGCGCCGCGACAGCGTCAGCGTGGCCGCACGCGCCACGCGCATGAAGGCGGGAATGCCGAGTACGCCGAGGATGAGGGTGAGATTGAGGATCGACTGACCGACATACGCGATCACGGCCAGCACGAGAATGAGCGGCGGAAAGGCCAGCAGGACATCCATGGCGCCGACGACAAACGACCCGAACCGGCCGCCGAAGTAGCCCGAGAGCATGCCGAGCGCGCCGCCGGCGATCAATCCGATCATCGGTGCGCACAAGCCTACGACCAGTGAAATGCGCGCGCCATAGATCAGGCGCGAGAGCTCGTCGCGGCCGAGCCCATCGGTGCCGAGCCAGTGTATCGCCGAGAACGGCGCGCGCCGTTCCAGCATGTCCATGGTGGTAGGGTCGGGAAGCGGCAGGACGGTTGCGAAGATCGCCAGGGCAAAGATGAAGAGCATCCAGCCGATCGCGGCCCAGAACAGCATGCCAAGCCGCCTGCCCTTGCGTGCCGGCGCGGAGATGGCCTCCTCGGCGATATCGAGCTCAAGCGTGGCCATGACGGATCCTGGGATCGAGAACCGCGTAAAGCATGTCGACAATGAAGTTGATGATGACGAAGCCTGCGGCGACCAGCAGCACCACGCCCTGCAGAATGATGAGATCGCGGGTGAGAATCGCGCCGACCAGCAGGCGGCCGATGCCGGGAAGCGCAAAGATCGTCTCGACGATCAGCGCACCGCCGATCAGGCGGCCGATATTGATGCCGGTAATGGTCACCAGCGTCAGCGACGAGGGCTTGAGGGCATGCACGAACAGGATGCGTGCCGGCTTAAGTCCCTTGGCCTTGGCCAGGGAGATGTAGTCCTCCTGCAGCGTAGCGATCATGTCGGAGCGCAGGATGCGCATGATCCCCGGCCATTCCGCCAGCGCGAGCGTCATGGCCGGCAGCACGAAGAAGCGGAGATTGCCGAGCGGATCTTCCGTAAACGGCACGTAACCGGTCGCCGGCAGCCAGCGCAGTTCGACCGCGAACAGGTAGATCAGCAGGATCGCCGACAGAAAGGTCGGCACCGAGAGCATGCCGAAGGCGGTGCCGGTCATGAAGCGATCGAACGGTCCGCCGCTGCGCGCGGCGCAGACGATCGCCAGCGGCACGCCGATCGCCAGCGCGCCAAGCTGGGCCAGCAGCATCAGCTCGATCGATACCGGCAACCGCTCGGCCACCGCCTGCAGCACCGTCTGGCCGGTGCGGAAGGAACGCCCGAAATCGCCCTGCAGCACGTGACCGAGCCAGATGAAATAGCGCTGCCATATTGGCTGGTCCAGCCCCATGTCACGGCGCAAGGCCTCCAGATTTTCGGGCGTGGCCTGGTCGCCGAGGATCGTATAGGCAAGATCGCCCGGCAGCAGCGACGCGATCAAGAACGTCAGCAATGAAACCGCAATCAGCACCGGCACCAGATAGAGGAGCCTGCGTGCGATGAAGGACGCCATGAGAGGCTATTCCTTCCAGGTGCGCGATACGTCGATCACCCCGCTGTACATCTTTGGCAAACCCTTCACTTTGACCGTCGAGATTGCATAGTAGGTGTTCTGGAACGTCCAGAACCAGATTGCCTCCTTGTTGATCAACCGGGTGATCTGGCAATAGAGGTCGATGCGCTTGTTGGTATCGGCCGTTGTGCGGGCCTGCTCAAGCAGCCCGTCGAGCTCCGGATTCGAGTAGTTGGCGAGCGCAACCGGGCTGCCGGTACGGAAATTCGCATACATCTGAACGTCGGGATCGGCGAGGTCGACAATACGCCAAGGCGTCATCTGGAACTGGCGCGTGAAGGCGCGCGGCGGAATGGTGGCCTGATCGACCTGCTCGATCTCCATGTTGGCGCCGACATTCTTCCAGAACTGCTGCAGCACCTGTCCGTTGGCGCGGCCGCGCGGCGTTGCGGTAACCAGCATCTTGAACTCGACCGGTTTGCCGTATTCCTTGATCAGTGCCTTCGCCTTCTCGACATCGAACGGCAGCGCGCCGTCATCCTTGCATTTGACCCAGGAGCCGTCGCCATAGGGATTGCTGGCCGGACGAGCCAGGCCGTTGCTGAGCGCCTGCGACCATTTCTTGCGGTCGATCGCCATGACGAGCGCCTGGCGCACGCGCACATCGTCGAACGGCGGGACCTTGGTGTTCATCGCATATACGGAGGCGCCCGATCCCGCGTAGGTGTGCACGGTCAACTTCGAATCTTTTTGCGCCTTCTGGATATTGTCCGCGTCGGCTTCGTCATCCCAGATCAGGTCGACCTCACCCGATTGCAGGCTGGCGAAACGCGACTGCGCATCGGGAAGCGGCTTCAGCACGATGCGATCGAGATAGACCTTATCCTTGTCCCAATAGTCGGGATTTTTTTCCAGGACCATGCGATCGCCCGCGGTCCAGGACTTCAGGACGTAGGGGCCGGTTCCGACGGGATTGCGGTTGTAGTCATCGCCCTTGGCCTTCCACGCGGTCGGCGAGTGAACCGCGGCGCTCTGGCTCGCATAGGAGACCAGTGAAGGGAAGTTCACCGCCGGGTCGTTGAGACTAAAGACGAGCGTCAGTTCGTCCGGCGCCTGCACACTTTTGATGCCGGAGATATAGAACGCGCAGCGGCACTTGTTGGCCGGGTCCTTCTGCCGGTCGAAATTGGCCTTGTATGCTGCGGCATTGAACGGCGTGCCGTCGTGGAATTTCACGCCCGGGCGAAGCTTGAATGTCCAGGTCTTGAAGTCCTCGGAAGGCTCCCAGGAGAGCGCGAGCTTCGGCTGTGCCTTTCCGTCGGCGTCGAGATAGGTAAGTGTATCGAAGATGGCAGATGATGCCGTCAGCGCCGCGGTATCGTAGACGCCGACCTTGAGCGGATCGAAACCGGGGATGTCGAGTTCGAGGCCAACCGTGATGGTGCCGCCCGCCTTTTGCGCGCTGGCGGGGTTGGCGGAGAGTGCGATACCAAATGCCGCGACCAGGAAAAAAGGCGTAAGGGCGCTCGAGCGGACTGCCGCGATCATGATTTCCTCCCTCCGGGCGTCCGTCCGGCATTCCGGATCGTAAATGACGCCTTGTCAGATTGACCAAAATCGCGCGCGGCTGCAAGCCCGCAACGCGAGGAGCGGGATGAAAAAGCCGCAGCCGAGTCAGCGCCGCGCGGCAGCCGCCGGCTTCTGCGCGAATGCTGCGATATCGTCGTCGGAAAGCCCGATCTCCTTCAGATAGACCCGCGTATGCTCGCCCAGCGTCGCCATCTTCTTGGCCGCCGAGACCTTGGCGCCCGACATGCGGAACGGCAGGTTGAGCACCTTGAACGTTCCGCCGCCGTCCTCGACCTCCACGAGCGCCCCGCGATGAACGATCTGCGGATCGGCGAGCGCCTCTTTCACGGTGCGATAGGCCGACGACGGCACGCCTTCTGCGTTGAGCGCGGCCAAGCATTGCGCCGTGCTTACCGAGCGAGACCAGGCCTCCACGCCTTCCATCAGCTTCGCCCAATTTTCGCGGCGGTCGCCATACCTGGCAAAGCGCGGATCGCTCACCCACTCCGGATGTCCGATCACCTGCATCAGGCTCTGGAATGTCTTTTCGCTGGCGATGGCGATCATCACATACCCGTCGGAGGCCTCGATCGGTCCGAACATCGGCCGCTGTGGCGGTTTGACCTCGAATTGCGACCACTGCAGCTCGTTGAGCGTCAGGCTCAGCATGGACTCAAGCATCGACACGTCGATGTGCTGGCCGTATCCGGTAGCATGGCGCTGATGCAGCGCAGCGCCGATGGCGCCGAAAGCATAGACGCCGGTCAGGACGTCAGCGTGATAGATCCCGCAATGGTCCGGCCGGCTGCGTCCCGGCTGATAGGCCAGATGCGCCATCTCGTACCCGGATGCGGCGTGGATGACCGGCGCATAGGCCGGCAACTCCGCCGACGGTCCGGTCTGGCCATAGCCGGAGATCGAGCAATAGATCAGCTTCGGGTTGAGCCCGCGCACCGAATCGTAGTCGAGTTCCAGCCGCTTCATCACGCCGGGACGAAAGTTCTCCACCAGCACGTCCGAGTTCGCGATCAGGCGGCGGACCGCTTCGAGGCCCGCCGGCGATTTGAGGTCGAGCACCACGCTGCGCTTGCCGACGTTCAACTGGCCGAAAGCGGTGCTGCAATGGTTGCGCACCGGCGGGCGGGTGCGCATCGTCTCGCCCTCGATCGTCTCGATCTTGATCACCTCGGCGCCGGTGTCGGCCAGCATCCGCGTGCAGTGAGGTCCGGCGATGGTGGTCGAAAAGTCGATCACGCGCAGACCTGCAAAGCTTCCTGTCAAATGGCCCTCACCTTTTTCGGCTATTGTCATTTCCAGATCCCGATCTCGCCGTTTCTTGTGGGGGCGAAACTAGAGGGCGGCGCGGGTCGGGGGAAGTCTTCCACTCGCCAGATTCGGATTGGCGGATCGGCAAAACTGGACCCGAATTTGCATAGCCTGTGCAGGAGGGTCAGTTCGAGGGCACCGTGAGGGTTCTGTTCGTCACGACCGAAATCGACGACTTCGTCCGGGTTGGCGGGCTTGCCGCCGTCTCGGCCGCGTTACCCCGGGCATTGCGTGCATGGAGCGATGTCCGGATCATCCTGCCAGGCTATCGCGACATCGTCGAACAGTTCACCCATATTGAAATCGTTGGACAATGTGCCGAACTTGGCGAGATGCCTCGGGGCTTGATCGGCCGAGGGGCGACCCGCGACGGACTTCCGGTCTATGTGCTGCTGTGCCCGCAGCTCTACGATCGGCCGGGCAATCCCTACGGCGACGAATCCGGCCAGGACTGGCCGGACAACGACATCCGCTTCGCACGCTTCTCATCAGCCGCCGCCGAACTTGCGATGGGCATGGTGGACAAGAATTGGGCAGCCGACCTCGTCCATGCCAATGACTGGCAGGCGGCGCTTGTGCCTGCCTATCTCGCGTGGATGGGCGCCAGCACGCCGTCGATCCTGACCATCCACAATCTGGCCTATCAGGGCCTCTTTCCCCGGCAGGCGCTGCGGCGGATTGGCGCGCCGGAAGATTCCTTTCACATCGACGGGCTCGAATTCTACGACAAGCTGTCCTTTCTCAAGGGCGGCTTGGTATTCGCCTCTCACCTGACCACCGTCAGCGCGACCTACGCCAGGGAGATCACGACGCCCGAACTCGGCTGCGGCCTGGAGGGCTTGCTCAGCAAGCGGTCGAGCGCGGAACAGTTGACCGGCATCCTCAACGGCATCGACGAGAGCTGGGATCCCCGCTTCTGCACCCAGCTTGCCCAACAGTTCAGCGCCGGCGACTGGCAAGGCAAGCAAGCCAACGCCGATTATGTCCGCAAGCAGTTCGGGCTCGCGGTTTCGCGCGGCCCCCTGTTCGGCCTGGTTGCGCGCCTCGTTCACCAGAAGGGCATCGACCTCGTACTCTCGGCCGCCGATGAGATCATCAGTTCAGGCGGGCAGATCGTGGTGACCGGGAGCGGCGAGCCCGCGTTGGAGCAGGCGCTGGTCGAGGCACATCGGCGGCGGCCGGATGCGATCGGCGTCACGATCGGCTTCAATGATGCGCAAGCCCGGCGCGTCTTCGCCGGCAGCGATTTCACGCTGATGCCCTCGCGCTTCGAGCCTTGCGGGCTGAGCCAGATGTACGCCCAGCGCTTCGGTTCGCTGCCGATCGGCCATCAGACCGGCGGGCTCGCCGAAACCATCCAGGACGGCGAGACCGGCTTTCTGTTCGATAAGCCGTCGATGGAATCCTTCCTCGGCGGCGTGCGGCGCGCTTTCTCCACCTTCAATGCGAAGGATCGTCTCGACGCCATGCGCCGCAGCGCGATGGCAAAATCCTACAGCTGGGACTTGTCCGCCGCCCTTTATGGTGCGCTCTATCGCAAGATCGCGGCGCCGCAGGTCAGCGCGTGGGGCCTCACGCCCTCTTCCGAGTCTCCGGCATGAGCAGCAGGATCAGCAGCAAGCCAACTGCCGCGACACCGGCAAGGCCGAGAAAGGCAACGCTGCTGCCGAACTTGTCGGACACATAGCCGGCCAGCACGGTGCTGAGCGAAGCGCCGATCCCCGTCGCCGTGCCGACGATGCCCAGCGCGAGATTGAAGTGACCGCTCCCGAAGGCCACGTCGGCGACGATCAGCGGAACCATCACGGCGAACACGGCAGCGGTAATGCCGTCGAATATCTGCACCGCGACGATCATGTAGGGATCCGTTACCGTCGCGAACAAGAGTCCGCGGATTGCAAGTGCACCAAAGCCGATCAGCAATATCGGCCGCCTGCCCCATTCTTGCGCCTTGCGCCCGACGGTGGGCGACATCAGGGCTACGATGGCCTGTGGCACGATGATGCAGGCGGCAATCAGGACGGGCGCCCATTGACTCGACCGCGTGGTGACGACGCCGGCCATGATCGGCAGCATGGCCGCGTTTGCAAGCTGCAGCAGCAGAATGCTCGCGGCGAAGATCAGCAACGGCTTTTGCCGGAGGAGGGTGAAGATGCTCGTCGCCTTTTCGTCCGGAACCTCGCGCAGGATCGCGCCATGCGCCTGAACGATGTCGATCTCCCGCTCGCGGATGCGCCACAGAGCCAGCAGGGTCGGGATGGCGAGCAGGAACGTCACCAGGAAGACGGCGCGGTTGGAGATGTAGTAGCCGGTGGCTCCCATCAGCACCGCGGCCGAACCGTTGCCGAGGGAGGCGAAGCGGGCGTTGCGGCCGAGGCGCTCGCCTATCGCGCGCGGACCGACGAGACCGAGGCTGATCGCCGCGATCGCAGGTCCGAGCACGCAACTCGCCATCGCATGCAAGACCGCGGCCGCCGTGACGACAGGGAAGATCGGCCACAACGCGTAGGCCAGTGCGCTCATGGCGATGGCGCCAACGGCGAAGCCGGCCACGACGCGCTCGGAGCGTGCGGCGTCGACGATCGCACCGCCCGGCATCTGCCCCAGCAATCCAACGATGCCCCCGATCGAGAGCACAAAGCCGATCTCGACCTGCGTCCACTTCTGCGAGGTGAGGTAGACGGCGATGAACGGGCCGAAGCCGGTCTGCACGTCGGCCAGGAAGAAGATGAACCAGTCGAGCCCGCGCTGACTCT
Organism: Pseudomonadota bacterium; assembly: GCA_023432885.1. GTDB lineage: Bacteria > Pseudomonadota > Alphaproteobacteria > Rhizobiales > Xanthobacteraceae > Bradyrhizobium. Next base: position 16,263 of record JAEZEU010000435.1, read on the forward strand.
GCGGCGACGGCGGCGGCCGCGTTGGGACAGGAAGTTGCACGACAGCGCCCGTTGGCGGCCGCTCGTGACGGTCGTCGTCAGGGCTCGCGATCAAATGGAACCGCCGCGCCACCGATCGCTGCTCCCTCTAATGATCGAATTCCCAGGGCTGCAGACGGCCCGCCGCTCCGAGCGCGATTATCGGCGCATCTTCCTTGTACTCGGGCGCCTTGCTCACCTGCTCCTTGGTCAATTCCAGCGAGATGCTGTCACTTTTGTTGGCAATGCCGCCGAACCGAAGCGCCTGCCAATCAACAACGATCTTGCGGCTGCCGACACCGAGGAACCCGCCGAAATCAATTACCGCGGCCCGCACCACGCCTTCGCGGTCTACAATGACATCGACGACACGGCCCATGTTCTCGTCGGCTGCGCTGCGAACCTCGCGGCCTAAAATGCCGTGAGCATCGCGCGCCCCGATGACGGTGACCGACGCCGGCGGTTTGGGCTCCTTCGCGGCGTCCGGCTTCGGGACATCCTGCGCCGTGCTGCGTCCCGACGTGTCGCTCTGCGACCATGCGTTGATGGACGTGGCGAGCGCCACAGCCAAAACCGCAACCAACCAAATCATACGCATGTCTACTCCCCTCCCTTACAACGACGTCGTCACCCCGTCTTAGTGCGTCAAAACGATCGACACCTGAATCTGGCCGCGCGTGCGCAGCACCTCGAGCGAGACCTCCTCGCCATGGCGTCGCAGGCGCAAGTCGACGCTCGACGCGCCAAGCTTGAGATCGCGCAGCACCACCTCGTTCAAAAACTCCGGCAGCCGCGGATCGCGCAGGCGTATCTCGCCGCGAGCCGCATCGAATTCGAGGCCGAGCGCGGCTTCGAGCAGTGTAAACGGGGTTCCGCTCGCCCACGCCTGCGGCGCGCATGCGACCGGATAGAGCACGGGCCCGCGGTGGCGTTCGCGCCGGAAACCACAGAACAACTCGGGTAACCGCCGCAAATCCATGTAGCTCGCGGCCTCGAACAGGCTCCCGAAGAGATTGGCCACCGAATGTTTCAGCCCATAGCGGGCAAAGCCGAGCGCGATCAGCGCATTGTCGTGCGGCCAGATCGATCCGTTATGATAGGACATCGGATTGTAGCGAGCTTCGCCCTGCGCAATAGTGCGAATGCCCCAGCCGGAGAAGAAGCGCCGGCTCATGAGGTCGGCGGCGACACGCCGGGCGCGATCCTCCCGCACGATGCCGGTGAACAGAAGCTGCCCCGCGTTTGAAGAGTGAACACGGCATTGCATCTTGGCGCCATCGAGCGCCAGCGCATACGTACCAAGCTCCTCGCACCAAAACGCCTCTTCAAAGCGCTCGGCCAGGCGCTGCGCCTCGACCTCGAGCTTCTTCACCATGTCGAGACGGCCCAGCCGCCAGGCGCAGCGTGCCGCCAGCCGCTTGGCGGCGAACACATATCCCTGCACCTCGGCAAGCGCGATATGACCTTCAGCCAGCCTGCCATCGGCATGGAAGATAGCGTCGAAGGAATCTTTCCAGCCCTGGTTGGCGAGCCCCAACTCGGTGGCACGCCGGTATTCGACAAAGCCGTCATCGTCGGGATCGCCGGGCCCATCGATCCATTGCAGCGCCGCCTCGATCGCAGGCCAGAGCTCGACGAGCAGTTGCTCGTCGCCGGTGCGCTCCACATAGAGACCGGCCAGCAGCACGAACAATGCCGTGGAGTCGACGCTGCCGTAATATTTCGCAAAAGGCACCTCGCGCAGCGCCGCCATCTCGCCGCCTCGCATCTCATGCAGGATCTTGCCAGGCTCGGCGTCCGCGAGCGGATCGGTGACCTGGGCCTGGAAGTAAGCCAGCCGCCTCAACACGCCGCACGCGATCCGCGGATCGACCCACAGCATCTGCAACGCTGTGATCAGGCCGTCACGGCCAAACGTCGTCGAGTACCAGGGGATGCCGGCGTAGGGATAACGGCCCTGCGGCGTGTCCGTCATCAGCATGTTGAGGTCGGCCATCGCCTGCGTCAGCACCTCGTTGAAGATGTCATTCGAGGTCTCGACGGTGGCCGCGCCCGCGGTGTTGCGGCGCATCTCGCGCCGGTGCGCCAGCAAGCCGCGGAAGAACGGCACCAATTTGCCCAAGAAGGGCTTGTTGCAGGACACCGCGACGGAAAGCGAAACGATCTGATTTGGCGCGACGTCGAAGTGATAGGTCGCAGCATTCACCGAAAGCCGCGTCGGCCGCGGCTCGAAATGCAAAGCAGTGAACCGCCCCTGGCCGTCAAGCCCCTTGTATTCGAAGATCACATCGGCAGGCCCCGACAGCTTGCTTGCGCCTACGCCGCGCTTTGCCCGCCTCTCTCCGCGCACCTCGAAGAGATCAGCGAAATCGTTATCGAACAGCAGCGTCAGGTCGAACCGCGCCGGATCGTCGCCATGGTTCTGCAACGCGATCCGCTGATACGCCGTACCGCGCCACAGGAAGATCGAGCGCACGATGTGCAGCGTGTCCTTGCGCAGCATAAGATTGCCATTGCGGTACACGTCGGAATTGGTCAGATCGACGGTCAACGCCGAATTGTCGTCACGCAAGTTCGAGCCGAGCAGCAGCGGCTGGACATCGTCGAGCATCATCTCCAGGCGCGCGAGATAGCGCGTGTCGGCATTGAAGAGTCCGTCCGGACCGCCGGCCGAGGCCCCGATGTCGCCGTGACTGTCAAGGACGATGAACGTGTCGTCATGCTTCAGCGAGCGCCGCAGGCGCGTCGCCGGCCCGGTCATCGGAATATAGAACGGCGACTCTGTTGCGTGTTCGACCGTGCGGAGCTGGGTTATGGGCTCTGGTGCCATCGAGACCTCAAGCGGACGGGTTATAAATCCCTGCGCGACGCGCAATCGCGGCTGTCTCAGGCCGCATGAACGGCGAGACGGCCCATCTCGCGCACGACCAATTCACGGTAGGGCCCCCTGCGTCGCAGAAGAACATCGGGCGGGCCGTCCTCCAGGATGTCCCCGCCTTGCAGCATCACCACGCGATCGAAGTTACGCAACGTTGCGAGGCGATGGGCGATGGCGATGACGGTGCGACCGCGCACCAGCCGCGAGAGCGCTTCGCGAATGGCCTCCTCCGATTCACTGTCGAGCGCGGCCGTTGCCTCGTCGAGAAGCAGGATCGGTGCATCCTTCAGGAATGCGCGCGCAATGGCAATACGCTGCCGCTGGCCACCCGACAGTTTGATGCCGCGGTCGCCGACGATCGTATTCATGCCTTCCGGCAGGTGATCGATGAAGTCACAGCGCGCGGAAATGGCCGCGTCCAGCACCTCCTGGTCGGTTGCGCCCGGCCGGCCGTAACGGATGTTTTCCCTGATCGAGCGATGGAACATCGAGATGTCCTGCGGCACCACGGAAATCGCCTCGCGCAAGCTATGCTGGGTCACGCGGGAAATGTCCTGGCCATCAATGGCGATGCTGCCGTGCTCGACGTCATAGAATCGCTGCAGCAGCGCGAAAACGGTCGACTTGCCGCCGCCGGACCGTCCGACGAGGCCGACTCTCTCCCCCGCCGGGATGTGCAGGTTGAACTTGTGGAACACCTGCGCGCCATTAGGGTAGCGGAAGGTGACGTTGGTGAAATCGATAGACGCGCCGCGCTTCTCCAGCGGCAACGCTTCGGGGTGATCCTTCAGTTCGTGCGGCTGGAGCAGCGTTGCAACCGCCTCGGTGAGGCGAGCGAAGTGCTGGGTGACATCGACAAGCGCCACCGCCAGATCGCGCGTCGCGCTCAGGATGGCAATGCCGAGCGTACAGACCAGCACGACGTCACCTGTCGTCGCGGCTCCGCCCTGCCACAGCGAGACGACCCAGGCCAGCAGCGCGATCGTCAGCACGACTGTGACGCCCGCGTGCGCAAGCCGCAGCTTCTCCAGGTAGCGCAAGCTTCGTCCCCGGGCGACAAGTTCCCGGCCGACCGTAGCGTCGAAGCGGCCGTGCTCATGCCCGAAGCCGCCGAAGGCGCGCACCAGCGGCATGTTGTTGATGACGTCGACCATCTCGCCGTCCACCGCCGCCGCCTTGCCGGCATAGTCATCATGGAGGGGCTTGCCGGCCGCCGCAAAGCGAAACATGGCGAAGACCATGATGGCGGCGATGACAAGAAGCCCTGCCGACATTGCAGGGCTGACGGTTCCAATGAGCAGGATGGCCGAGGCGGTAGCGATGCATGGAGGCATCACGTTCCATATCATCATGTTTTCAACCGTGAATACGGCGTTCGAAGTCGCCGTGATGCGGCTGGTCAGCATGCCCGGCAGGCGATCGGAGAAATAGCTGTGCGCGTGCCCGGTCAGATGACGGAACAAGTCTCTCCGCAAGTCACCGGTAACGCCCACAAATGTGTAGCTGGCGATCCAGCTGGCGACTCTCCAAAGCAGATTGTCAGCGGCGATCAGCGTCATGAGGATAGCGAATGCCAGCCATACTCCGCTGGCGTGAGCCGGACCCGCCGCCAGACTGTCGACCATATTCTTCAGGCCATATTGCGTGCCCACGGAGCAGGCAACCGCGGAAACAACGGCAGCGAATATGACCAAATGCGCGGCCATGCGCTTGTGAAGATAGCGCATCATGAATGCGATCGGACGATGCGCATAGCCTGAAAGATTTTCCATGGTCCCCTGCTATTGGTGACGACGACATTTCCAGCGCACGGCCAAGTAAAGAGCGTCCGCTCGACCCCGCGTTGGTCCATCACTGCGCAACATAGCTGCAGCATGCGAGGTCGATGAAAATCTGCTTGTGCGAAATGGCATCAGCGAGACCGCGGCGTGAAGGAAGAATGATCGACACGGTAGGAACCTCACCGGTGCGAAAACGTTCCCATGCTCGGGACGGCCCGGGGGCTCTTCACCCATGCACGGCTCAAGACAGGAGACGCAGAAATGCGCATCGCGCAGGTTGCCCCTCTTACCGAAGCGGTTCCACCCAAGCTATATGGCGGCACAGAACGAGTGGTCTCGTGGCTGACGGAAGAGCTGGTAGCGCTAGGACACGACGTGACGCTCTTTGCGAGCGGCGACTCGCAGACGTCGGCGAAGCTGGAGGCAACCTGGCCGAAAGCCCTGCGATTGGACGGCGCGGTGCGCGATCCCAACGCACTCCACATGGTGATGCTCGAACGCGTCCGCCGCAAATGTGACGATGAGGAGTTCGACTTCCTGCATTTCCACCTCGACTACTATCCGTTCTCCCTGTTCATGCGGCAGCCGACGCCCTTTCTCACGACCCTGCACGGCCGGCTCGACCTGCCGGAACACCAG
>JAEZEU010000450.1 GCA_023432885.1 Pseudomonadota bacterium
TCAAAAACGACCGGCGCCACGCTGGCACGGCTACGGATTCCTCCCGGGCTATCAGCAGCCGCCTAACAACAGCCTTCCGGCTTACCGCCAGAAGAAGTCCGCTCTGCGGATGGCGAACCGCAATCGGCGCCCCTGGTATATCGATCCGGTCCCGAGTTATTACGGATACGACGGCAATTGGCATTATTTTGGCCGGCCCGGCTTTTACGGCGGTCGCTACAATGGCGGCAGCTTCGGCCCGTGCTGGACGCGCACGCCTATCGGGCCGATCTGGAATTGCGGCTGATTGGCCGGCGCTGTTTTACGGCATCCCGTAGACATGTGTCGCGACGGCCGCAGTAGCCGATCATGGGCCGGGACTTTCGCTGATGATCGAACGAGCCCTCGCGAACGGCGGCTCAGGCCGAAATCGCCTTGGCGGAGTCCACCTGATTGCGCAGCAGGAATTTCTGGATCTTGCCGGTGGACGTTTTCGGAATAGTGCCGAACACCACCGCCTTTGGCGTCTTGAAACCTGACATGTGGCCGCGGCAATAGGCGATGATCTCGGCCTCCGTTGCCTTCGCGCCCTCCTTCAGCTCGATGAAGGCGCACGGCACCTCGCCCCATTTGGCATCGGGCTTTGCGACGACGGCGGCGAAGAGCACGGCCGGGTGCTTGTAAAGGATGTCCTCGACCTCGACGGAGGAAATGTTCTCGCCGCCGGAGATGATGATGTCCTTTGATCGGTCCTTGATGATGACGTAGCCGTGCTCGTCGAGCACACCGAGATCGCCGGTATGGAACCAGCCGCCGGCGAAGGCCTCTTTCGTCGCCTTTTCGTTCTTCAGATAGCCCTTCATCACGATATTGCCGCGAAACATGACCTCGCCGATGGTCTCACCGTCACGGGGCACCTCGCGCATGGTCTCCGGATCGAGCACGGTGACGGCTTCCTCGAGCGGGTAGGGCACGCCCTGCCGCCGCTTCTTCTGCGCGCGAGCTTCTGCCGACAGTTCATCCCAGCCTGGTTGCTCGGCGCAGACCGAGGCCGGACCGTAAACTTCGGTGAGGCCGTAGACGTGGGTAAGCTTGATGCCGATGCTCTCGGCGCCCTCGAGCACCGCGACCGGCGGTGCAGCGCCCGCGATCAGGCCCACGACGGGCTTTGCCTTGTTGCCCTTAGGCGCGCCCGGGGCATTGATCATGGTGTTGTAGACGATCGGCGCACCGCACATGTGGGTGACGCCGTGTTTGGGAATAAGTTCGAAGATCTTAGCCGGATCGACCTTGCGCAGGCAGACATTGACGCCGGCGGCAGCCGCCATCGTCCAGGGGAAGCACCAGCCGTTGCAGTGAAACATCGGCAACGTCCAGAGATAGACCGGATGCTGACCCAGTCCGCCTGCCAGGATATTGCTGACGGCGTTAAGATACGCGCCGCGGTGATGGGTGACGACGCCCTTGGGATTGCCAGTGGTCCCCGACGTATAGGACAGCGCAATGGCATCCCACTCGTCATCAGGCATCTTCGGCACGAAGTTCGGATCACCCTCGGCAACGGCCGCCTCGTATTCGATGGCGCCGAGGCGCTGGCCGCCGCCGAAAGAGGCATCATCGACGTCGACCACGAACGGCTTGGGGCCCTTCATCAGCGACAGCGCTTCCGAAATGACGCTGGCAAATTCCGGATCGACCAGAATGATCCTGGCGCCGCCATGCTCGAGCTGGAAGGCGATCGAGGGCGCATCGAGGCGGATATTGAGCGCGTTGAGCACGCCGCCCGTCATTGGTACGGCAAAGTGCAGCTCGTTCATCGCTGGCACGTTGGGCAGCATCGCCGCGACCGTGTCGCCGGCGCCGATGCCGCGCCCGGCGAGCCAGGACGCAAAGCGCCGGCAGCGCGCGTAGGTTTCCGACCAGGTGAAGCTACGGCCCTCGTAGACGGCGCTGACATGATCGGGATAGACGGCCGCGGAGCGCGCAAGGAAGCTCAGCGGCGTCAGCGGCACGTAGTTGGCCGGGTTCTTGTCCAATCCGATGCTGTACTGGTTTTGCGTTCCGCTCATCGGCATTTCCCCAAACTTCTCTTAAAGGAATCCGATCGATATCCAGGGGAAGATCGCGACGATGATGAGACCGACCATCAGCGCCGCCAGGTAACCCCAGATCGGCCTGATCCCCTCGTTGGGATCGACCCGCCCGATCGCACAGGCGGCATAATAGCCTACTCCGAACGGCGGCGCGAACAGTCCGACGCCCATGGCGAGGATGACGACCATGGCGTAGTGCACCTCGTGCACCCCGACGGACCGGGCAATGGGAAAGAGCAGGGGGCCGAACAACACGATCGCCGGAATACCTTCGAGCACGCTACCGAGGATCACGAATGCCAGGATCGACACCGCGAGGAAGGTGGCGGAGCCGCCGGGCAGCCCGGTCATGGCCGCCGCCAGCGCCCGCGAGAAGCCGGATTGGGTCAGGCCCCAGGCCATCGCAGTGGCAGCGCCAATGATCAGCAGGATCGAGCCGGACAGGCTCGCGGTCTCGATCAGCATCGGCAGCAGCCGCCGCCAGTCGAGATTGCGGTAGATCAGCAGGCCGTAGATGAAGAAGCCGACCACGAAGGCGTAAACGATGCCGATGGTCGAGACCTCCGTGGCGGTGGCGATGCCCTCGACCACGGCAAAGCGGATCACGAAGGGCAGTGCGAGCGCGGGCAGGGCAATGACGAAGGCTCTGGCGATCTCGCCGCCGCTGGCGCGCGTCACATGGCTCAAATCCTCGTTCCGATACCGCCACCACACCAGCGCCGACAGCGTGATGGCGAGCACGACGGCCGGCAGGAGCCCGCCTGTGAAGAGGGCAGCGATCGATACACCCGTGACCGAACCGATGGTGATCAGCACGAGGCTCGGCGGGATCGTTTCGGTCTGTGCGCCCGTGGCAGACAGTAACGCAACGAGATCGCCCGGCTTGGCGCCGCGCTTCTTCATCTCCGGGAACAGCACGGGGGCGACCGCCGCCATGTCGGCGGCCTTGGAGCCGGAAATGCCCGACACCAGATACATCGCGCCGACCAGGACGTAGTGCAGCCCGCCGCGGACGTGGCCCAGCAGGCTTGCGAGGAACGCGACCATGGCCCGCGCCATGCCGGTCATCTCGATAAGGAGCCCCAGGAAAACGAAAAGCGGGACCGACAGCAGAATGAGATGGCTCATGCCCTCGTCCATGCGGCCTACCAGCACCATCAGCGGCGTGCCCGTGGTCAGCGCCAGATAACCGTAGGTCGCCAGCCCAAAGGCGAACGCGATCGGCACTCCCGCAAAGACGCAGGAGCCGACCACGCCAACGAAGAAGATGATCAGGTTGACGTTGCCGAGCGGCTTCAGCCAGGGTTGCACGAGCCAGAATAAACCGATCACGGCGGCCACCGTGAAGACGGCCGCAACCGCGGTCTTGACGTTGCCGGCACGGAGCAGCCGCAGCGCCGCGAACAGCGCCATCAGGCCGATGCCGACAGGCAAGGCCGCCGCCCGCCAGCTGTTGATGATCTGCAGCGCAGGTGTCGTGATATAGCTTTCCTCATAGGCGTATTCGTAAGCCGGCCATGCGATCATCACGAGGAACGCCAGCGCAGCTGCGGTTGCCACGAGGTCGAGAAACGCGCGCGTCGCGGGCTGTGCGCCGGCGACGACGGCGGTCATGCGCATATGCTCGCCCCGGCGGAAGGCGACGGCCGCTCCCAGCATTGCCAGCCACAGGAAGAGGATCGAGGCGAGCTCATCCGACCAGATCAGCGGCCGATGAAAACCATAGCGCGCCACCACGCCTGCAAACAGGATGACGATCTCGGCAATCACCAGGAGCGCCGCCGGAATCTCCACAACGAGACCCAGCGCATGTTCGATCAGCGTCAGCAATGAACGGCGGCGAGGGGACTCCTCGCCGGCGCCTTGCGTTGTTTCGGCATGAGCCATGCCGGTCCCCTACGCGCTTGACTTCAACTCAGCTTGCCGACCGACTGCTCGAGCAGACCCCAGGCCTGGTCGCCGTACTTGCCCTTCCATTCGGCGTAGAAGCCGGCTGCGCGCAGCTTCTCGCGGAACGGCGCCACGGCGGGCTGGTTGAACGTCAGGCCCTTGCCGGCGAGCTCCTGCTGCAAGCCGGCATTCAGCTTGGCGACATCGGCACGCTCGTTCACGGCAGCCGCATTGATGTTCTTTGCGACAATGGCCCGGACGTCCTGCGGCAGCTTTTCCCAGGCGCGGCGGTTCGCCAGGAACCAGAAGCCGTCCCACATATGGTTGGTCAGCGAGCAGAACTTCTGCACTTCATAGAGCTTCGCCGTCGAGATGATTGCCAGCGGATTTTCCTGTCCCTCGACGATCTTCGTCTGCAGCGCAGAATAGACTTCACTAAAATTGATGGAAGCGGGCGCCGCGTCGAATGCCTTGAACATCGAGGTCCACAGCGGCGATACTGGGACGCGGATCTTGAAGCCCTTCAGGTCCTCCGGGCCGTTGATGGGCTTGCTCGACGAGGTGGTCTGGCGGAAACCGTTGTCCCAGATCTTGTCCATCACCACGAGCCCGGCCTTGTTGATCTCGCCGCGCACATAGGCACCCAGCCCGCCGTCCATGGCCTTCCAGACCGTATCGTAGTCCGGGAACGCGAAACCGATGCCATTGATCGACGCCGCCGGCACCAGGGTTGCCAGGATTAGGCCCGAGAGCGTGAAAAACTCGACGCCGCCGGAACGGATCTGGCTCAGCATGTCCGTATCGGAACCGAGCTGGTTGTTCGGGAAAATCTGCAAATCAAACTTGCCGTTGGTTTCCGCCTTAATGGACGCCGCCATTTCCCTGGCGCGCACGTTCATCGGATGGGTGTCCGGCAGGTTGTTGGCGTACTTGTACGTATACTCCGCCGTCTGGGCACGGGCGATCCACGGCGCTCCCATGCCGCCGAGCGCGGCACCAGCGACGCTGGCCTTCAGGACAGCACGTCGAGAAATGCTCATATGGTTTTCTCCCTTGAGCGTTCTTGTTGTTGCGAGACGAACCGGGCGCTTATTGCAGCGGGAACGGCAAGCCGCAATACGGCTTGGGGAGAAGCAGGCAGGCAAGATCAGCCGATCGGCTCCGGTTGCCCGCCATGGCCTCGAGTTGAGCCGTGCCTGCAGGATTCGGCCTTAACTATCTGATCTAACGAGATATAATTATATTCCATAATATACCTTATGCGAATTACGGTTGGTGGGCCGTTGGCCTTGGCACCGCTTGCGGCCATATTGCATCCAGGATTATCGCGAGCCGAGCCCTCGCCTTGGCCAGTTGCACGCTGCTTGGCGCTCAAAATGCCGGTCAGCGTCCCCGAGGCTCAGTTCTTCGGCTTACGACCCGGGAGATGTCAGGTAATCGGCATCCGCCGCGACGCGCTTTTCGAGGAAGGCAAGGATTGCCTTGATGCGCGCGATGTGAAGCAAGTCCTCATGGACCGACAGCCAGATGTCGCGAACCGAAAAATGGCTCGGCAGGATTGGCCGCAAATTATTGTCCTGCGCGGCCACGTAGGACGGCAACATGGCGATGCCAAGTCCACTGGACGCGGCGACGTATTGCGAGATCAGGCTCGTGCTTCGGAACACGACGTGCGCCGGCCGCAATATGTCGGACAGCCAGCGGTTTTCCTTGATGTGAATATGCTCGTCGATGAAATCAATAAAATTGTGGCTGTCTAAATCCTTCAGAGTCAAAGGCATGGGCTGGCGTTGCAGATAGGCTTTGGAGGCGTAAAGAAAGGTCTTGAACTCCCCGATCTTCTTGATCGAAAGCCGCCTTCCCTTCGGCTTGAAGAAGGTGATGAAGATGTCGGCCTCCCGCCGGGTCATGTCGAGAAGGCGGGTATCGGTGATCAGCTCCACCTGGATGGACGGATAGGACTTGCCGAACGCCGCCATGCAGGCGGTCAGATACATGCTTCCGATGCCTTCCATGCTGGCGATCCGCACGGCACCGGCTGCATCGGCCTTCTCGGAACCGACGACGGTCTCGATGATGGCATTGGCGTTGTTCTCCATGCCCTCCGCATATTGCAGGAGGCGCCGGCCGGCTTCGGTCAGCGCGAATCCGGCCTTGCTGCGCTTGAACAGCGTGGTGTTGAGGCCCCTCTCGAGCTCCCTCACCCGGCGGCTGACTGTAGTGTGATCGACCTTCAGCTTCTGGCCGGCGCGCACGAGGTTACGGGCGCGCGCGACTTCAAGGAAGAAGATGACGTCGTCCCAATTGTAGCGCAGCGTTCGCGCAGTCTCTGGCGCCTCGGCCTTCCGGATGGGCCCGTTTGCGAGCATCGGCATCTGGTGTGCGCTAGATTCAGCCATATCAATCGGGACGATCCTCAGGCGGCGATGATCGGAGTATAGGTCTCTACCAGCCGGTTGGCGAACATGTCGACCTTCGGAATCATCTGCTTTTGCCGGCACACCGCCAGATCGATATGCTTGGGCATCACAGCTCCGAGCTTGAGGACGCGCGGGGCCACGACGTTGATATCCCAGAGCGGAAAACCGGTCGGCGGGATCACCAGGCTGCCGCCTGGATAGGGCGAGTCGACGCGGTTGGCGAGCACCACAGCGACGCGATTGTCCTCCGCCCGGGGAATGGCGAGGAGCTCCCGCTCGAACGGTTCGCGGAGCGACGCAGGCCACAGGATGATGTCAGCCGCCGCAATGCCCAGACAGCGCGAAGTCTCGGGAAACACTGCGTCATAGCCGGACATCACCCCGATCCGTCCGAATGGGGTATCGAACACCGGATAGTCATCTCCTGCCCTAGCCCATTTTCGCTCCTCTGCGGTGAGGTGAGTCTTTCGGTACTTGCCAGCTTCCTTGCCATCAGGGCCGATCAGGAAGGTCGTGACGTAAAGTCCGGCTGCCGCGCGTTCCACGCCGGGAACGGCGATGAGACATTGGTAGCGGGCCGCGATGAGCGCCATTCTCGCCAGCAGCGCCGGTGTCTGATCAGCCAGGGCAGCAGCTTCAGCCGATGACGGAATCGCGGCGGGGCAGAAAGCATATTCCGGCAGCGCGAGCACCTTGATGCCGAGCTTGGCGGCATGGTCGACCATCCCGAATACTTCGTCGGCAGTACAATCCTTCGTCACATGCATCTGGACGGCAGCGACCTTTGCGACGGATTGGGCCGGGATCAGCGGCTTCTCGGCGATCCCGTAGACCGCGGTCTTTTCGTAAGGCAGCGCCATCATTCCGTAGGTCTCAGGACGCCGGTCGGCAATCCTGTCGTTCGCGGTGTAGATCGACTTGTCGTGGGCTGCGTCGAGGTCGATGTCGGCTATCGCCATGCCGTGGGTGTCGTAAGGCACCTTAGACAGCACCCGGCCCTTGGGATCGACTATCATGCTGCCTCCGGGATAGTAGATCGACCTCTCGTAACCAGCCTTTGTGGCCGCGACCAGCCAAACGCCGTTCTCATAGCTGCGCGCAGGACCCCACATGTCGGCTTGGTCCATCGCGAAAAAATTCGCCATATCGACGATGACTTCGGCGCCCTGCATCGCCATCGAGCGGAAAATTTCGGGGATCCGGCCGTCAAAGCAGATGAGGAGCCCGATCTTTCCAAGGTCAGTATCGACCACCGGGCAGCCGCGCTCACCGAACGCGAACCAGTTCTGGTCATGAGTTGCGAGGAACTGCTTGTGATAGTGACAGGCCACCTCACCCTTCCGGTCGAACATGATACCGGTGTTGAAGATCTTTTCCTTGTCCGGATCCCATTCAGTGATCCCGCTGGCGATATAAATACCGTGCTTCCGAGCGAGTCCGGACAGCGCCTTGACGAAGGGGCCATCCTTGATGCTTTCGGCGAGCTTGCGGCAATGCTCGGCGGAGTCGAAGAGATAGCCGGTGTCCATGCATTCGGGAAACACGACCAGCTCGGCCCCCTGCCTCACTGCATCCTCGACGAAAGCAGTTGCGAGGGCGATGTTGTGGTCAAAATCGCCCAGGCGCGCAAGCGTCTGGACGGCGGCAGCGCGGAAGCGGCGCTTCGTCATGTCAGTCTCCATCTTTTCGAAATGTCGAAATCAGTCTCGTTTGACCTCGCGCCAAAAGCGATCAAGGCAATGGCGCTTCAGGTTGATGAACCGCTCGCCTGTCGTAACGTCGAGATCGCGCGGCCACGGCAAGTCAACGCTCACGATCTCCGCCACCCGCGTCGGCCGCCGCGTCAGCAGCACGACTTGATCGGCCAACTGAATGGCTTCCTCGAGATCATGGGACACCAGCAGCATGGTTGTCTTCAGTTTCATGAAAATGGTCTGCAGCCGCTCGCGCATGAACAGCGTCATTTCGTAGTCAAGCGCCGAGAACGGCTCGTCCAGGAAGAGCACCTCCGGATCGGTCACCAGTGCTCGCAGAATCGAGACCGTCTGCTGCTGGCCGCCCGACAGCGTGTACGGATAAGCATTGAGATCGAATGGGACGTCGAAATCGGCGAGCAACTTTTCGACCCGGCGACGGCGCTCCGCCCGATCCACGCCAAGAACCTTGAGCGGGTAATGGATGTTGTCGATCGCACGCATCCAGGGAAACAGGGCTTCCCGGTAGTTCTGGAACACGTACGAAATCCTGGTGTCACGTATGGTCTGGCCATCGTACAGCACCTCACCCGCATCCATCGGCATCAGGCCGGAAATCATGTTGATGAGGGTGCTCTTGCCGCAGCCGTTCGGCCCGAATATCGAAATAAACTTTCCCATCGGCAGATCGATCGAAAAGTCGTCATAGATCGTCGTGCCCTGAAACTTCTTGCTCAGGCCGCGTACAGTGATGTTCGGCTGCCTCGGCTGGCGCTGTCGGGCAGGTGCCGGGCTTTCGCCACTCCAGTCGGCAGTTCGGATCGCGGTTACCTTGCCCATCGGATTATCGCTCAATTGCCGAGATCGGACTTGGCGAGAAGCTTGTCCTTCACGTTCATCGGACCGGCCATGACTCCTTCCTTGATAAAGACGTCGACCAGCGCCTGGTACGATTTCAAGTCCGTCTCATTCAGATCCTTGAAGCCGCGCAGATAGGGTTGCGCGAGAACGTCAAGCTGGTCCTCCTTGATAGGCGTGTACTTGGCGAGGATCGGCTTGTACTTGGCGAAGCTGGCATTCGCCAGATCGGTCGCCTCGTCGATGATGGCGACCACTTTGCGCGCCACGTCAGGCCGCTCCTTGAGGAACTTCGTGGTGAGCAGCGACGCGCCGGAATAGAAGGGATCGGCGATCACCCTCGCCACCGGGTTAGTCATGGCGCGCGCCGCCTTCCCCGAGGCGACCGCAATCGAGCCGACCGGCTCGAGCGATAGGGTTGCATCGACTGTCCCGCCAACAACGGCAGGCACCTGCATGGCAACCGCGAGGTCGACGAGCTTTACATCGGTGTCCGGATCGAGCCCTGCGGACCGGACCATGTGGCGCGAGATGGTCCGCCACTGAATTCCCGGCACATGGCCGAGCGACTTGCCCTTCAGATCAGCGAAACTCTTGATCGGACTGCCAGGCTTGACGATCAGGCCATCATTGATGCGATCGACGGCCACTCCCCCGCCCTGCAGGCCGAAGACCTTCAGTTTTCCCGGAAACTTGGACTCGGCGATCATTGCGATGCCCGCCGCGGCTCCGGGAGGGCCGAAATCGGCGCGCTCCGCGATCAGCGCGTCGATGATCTGGTTCGGCGCCTCCATCTTGGTCGAGACAATCTCGATGCAGGCTTTCTCGAACAGCTTCTCCTCGAGAGCGATGTAGTAAGCGGTGGTCTGCATGATCGGCAGCCAGACCGCCGTAACCTTTTCCGTCTTGTCGCAAGCCGCGTGAGCGCCAGACGTGCAGAGCAAGAATGCCGAACCTATCGTTCCAAGAATGGTCTTGATCTTCATAATGTCCCCTCGTTTCGTTTGCGTGGACTATTTCCCGGACCAGTGAATCAGCGAGCGCTCAACCGTCAGAAGCAGGAGGTTGAGCCCGTATCCCATAGCGCCGGCCACCAGGATCGATCCGTACATTTCGGTGAGCGAATACGATATCTGCGCGTCGATGATCCGATGTCCGATACCGTCCGTCGCGCCGATGAACATCTCGGCGACGATGATCACGACCAGGGCCAGCGAAACCGCGGTACGCAGTCCGACGAAGGTCTGCGGCAGGGTCTCGTAGAAGATCACGTCCTTGAAGATGCGCAGCGACGTCGCACCCATCGAGCGCGCCGCAAGAATCCGCGTCTGCCGGGCGTTCATCACGCCATATGCGACGTTGAAGACGATGACGAGCCATGCGGCAAAGGCGGCGACGGCGATCTTTGCAAAATCGCCGAGACCAAACAGCAGCAGGAACAGCGGAAACATCGCGGTCGCCGGCGTAGAGCGGAAGAAGTCCACCAGGAATTCGACCGAGCGGTAGATGGCCGCCTTCGCGCCAAGCACGATCCCGATCGGAACGCCGGCGACGACCGCAATCAGAATCGAATAGCCGACGCGAACCATCGTGTGGACGAAATCGCCGGTCATCTTGCCGGCCGCAATGCTGGCCGCAGTGTCGCGCAGCGTATCGACAGGCGACGGCAGCAAATCCTTGTTGACCAGTTGTCCTTTGAAAGCGACCCACCACAGTGCGAAGAGCAAGAGCGGCCCAATCGCCAGTTCAGCGGCGCGCTTGACCTTCGGGTTTCCGATCGCATCGGTGACGTATCGCATGACGATCCTCAGTCAACTCACAGCGAAGTTCTTCTGCGCGTTACAATTTCGAGCTTGCGAAGTGTTGGCTCGAGCGGCGCAAAAGAAAATGCCGAGATGTGCAATGCATCGTGCAAGAATGCATATTGAAATCAAGCCGAACAGTGATTGATTTGCAGGCTTGCATTGCCCAGCGAATGAGCAAGCCGGTACTTTTTCGCGCAATCGACAGGCGAATACGGAATGGAAGTTGAGCGTAGACCTTAGCGCCCGCTGAACCTCGGCTTGCGACGTTCGAGGAACGCGGAGACGCCCTCCTTGTGGTCTTCGGTCAGACTCGCGAGTGCGAACTGGTCGAGGTCCATGTGGCTGGCGAGATCGTCGAGTGCGTGCGCTAAACGATTGACGGTCAGCTTGGTCATCGCGACCGAGAGCGGCGGCTGGGCGGCGACCTTTGTGGCGAGGGCCATGGCGGCATCAAATGCCTTGCCGGTATCTGTCACCTGCTCCACCAAGCCCCATTCGTAGGCCTCAATCGCCGGGATGCGCTGGTCGGCCAGGATCACGGCCTGCTTGGTGCGAGCCGGACCCATCAGATGCAGCATACGCGGCACGCTCTGCCAGCTCATGTTCATGCCGAGGCCGATCTCGGGGACGCGCATATGCGCATCGCGCCCCATGACGCGGAAGTCGAGGGCGACCGCGAGCGCCACGCCGCCGCCGATGCAAAAGCCTTCGATGGCCCCGATGGTGATCTGCTCCATGTCCTGCCAGGCGCGGGTGAGCCGCGGCCCCAGTTTGAGGTGCCGGCGCAGCGTGCCGAGGTCCATGGTTTTGCGCGCGCGGCCTTCGGGATCCTTGAGGTCGAAGCCGGCACTGAAGCAATCCTTGCCACCCGTCAGCACCACGACGGACGTGGACGCATCGTCCTCAAAGCTGCGCGCCGCGTCGGTTAACTGGCGCATCGCTTCCGGCGATAGCGCGTTGATGCCATCGCCGCGATCGAACGTCACCACGGCAATGCGGCCATCCGGGCCGTGGCCCCTCTCGATCCTGACATGCTCGGCCAACGCCACCTCCCTGCTCGCTTTTGTGATGGCCCACGCGCTTGTGCTCTGTTGACGAGATCGGGGATGCCGATTGGAGGGCCGGTCTTTGTCGGCGACATTAGAGCCGAAGCTGACTCAACATGGAAGCTCAGGTTCAGCAGGCGAAGGTCATGGAGCAAGGACCTCGGGGCGTGGAACTAGCAGGGTCCCTGTCTCGACATAGCCGGGCTTTTACGCCTATGTTCATCTCATGTCCGGGCACGATCACGATCATCACCACCACGATCACGACCATTCCGAGCTGTCGGAGACGGAGCTGCGCGTCCGCGCGCTGGAATCGATTCTGACCGAGAAGGGTTACGTCGATCCGACCTCGCTGGACCTGC
>JAEZEU010000455.1 GCA_023432885.1 Pseudomonadota bacterium
GACTGTCATCGCAACGGGCCTGACAGGCGTGACGCTCGATAAGTCCGTGCTCGCGCGCGATCAGAATCAGAAAGTGTTTTCGCAGACCTTTGAAGAATTCTCGGGCCGCATGGTGCCGCCGCGCCTCGCCCGCGGCTCCAACATGCTCAAGCAATATGGGTCAGTACTCGGGCGAATCGAGCAGACCTATGGCGTGCCCGGCGAGATCATCGTGGCCATCTGGGGCTTGGAGACCGATTACGGCGTCAACCTCGGAAATTTCCAGACGCTGCGCTCGCTGGCCTCGCTTGCCTATGACTGCCGCCGCTCCGAATTCTTCAAGGCCGAACTAATGGACGCGCTGCGCATCGTCGAGCGCGGCGATATTGCACCGCAGGACCTGCGCGGCGCCTGGGCCGGTGAAGTCGGACAGACCCAGTTCATGCCCTCGAACTACGTCAAATATGCCGTTGATTTTGACGGCAACGGGCGGCGCGACCTCTTGCGTAGCGTGCCAGATGTGATGGCCTCGACCGCGAATTTCCTTGCCAGCAAAGGCTGGCAGCGTGGCAAGGACTGGGAGCCCGGCGGCGCCAATTTTGCTGCCCTCAAGGAGTGGAATAAGAGCGAAGTCTATTCGAAGACCATCGGCTATTTCGC
Organism: Pseudomonadota bacterium; assembly: GCA_023432885.1. Classification (GTDB taxonomy): domain Bacteria; phylum Pseudomonadota; class Alphaproteobacteria; order Rhizobiales; family Xanthobacteraceae; genus Bradyrhizobium. Next base: position 640 of record JAEZEU010000455.1, read on the forward strand.
CACTCAACTCGCGCGCGCTCCATGAAAGGAGGGCCGATCGCGCTGGCGACCGGCCCTTCGAAATGAACCTGAGAGGAGAAGCTACTTCACGCCCCCGGCCTGCATCGCCTTGCTGAGATGCGCAGCGCAGGAGCCCATCTTGCCGGAAAGCATCGCATCCTGGGCGGCCGATATTTCCTTCTGCGCGGCGATCTTTGCGTCTCCGTCGGCCATCGCTTCCACCATGGACTCGGTCTTGCCGAGGTTTCCTCCGCTGCAACCTGCACTCACCTTTGCGGCGTTGGCGGGACAGGTTGCGTAGGCAATCGCAACGACCGCGGCTGCAGCGACCAGTTTGTTGAGCATGTGGTTTTCCCATTTTTAAATTTTGAGCAGGCGGCGCCATTGCCGAACTGCGCTGGCAATGTGCGTTGATCGGGAACATTCCAGGGATAAATTCCGCGCGAGATGCTCATCCGGCGGCGCAGGGCCCACATGCGAAAGGCCCCGTTTCCATTGCAGAACCGTAATGAATTTCCAGGCAGTCCAGCTGGGGAGAAATAGCGTTGTGTCCGTGACGAACATCTCCAAAATAATGATTATTAATTCATTATTTGGCCCTGCACGTTGCGCATACGCATTCCCGAACGCGGGTTCCTTTTAGTCGGGGGCGGCAATGCTGGTGACGCAAAATTGAGGCTGGAGCGTTGGGATGTCGCGCAGGAATCGCTGTGCTGGCGGGGCGACCCCGGCTCGTAAGTCAACCATCTCTCCGACAGGTTAACTGGGCATTATTCGAGCCATGCAGTTTCGGTTTAGCTGCACCGCAACATTGTTTATTTCGCGACGCACCATAGCCTTCTATATTCATTCCAACGATTTGGCGCGTCCAAAGGCTGAATCGAACTGATTAAGGAGACTACCAATGCTGCTCTCGCTCATCCGCATGATCCGGGCGTTTCGGGATTATCAGCGCAACATTGCTGAACTGTCCCAGCTCAGTGACCGCGAACTGGCCGACATCGGCCTCGATCGCGCGGACATTCCGCGCGTTGCAGCGGGCACCTACAACCCCTGAGACTCGTTTAGCCCGGAATGAACGGATAACGCCCGCCTCGCGCGGGCGTTGTCGTCTTCGGAACAGCTTTGCGCAGGTGCGCGAGCATCGAAAACGCGCTAACCCTGCGCGCCATGACAACCCTCAAATCAACTCCCGGCCCCGTGCATGTCGTCGGCGCGGGCCTTGCCGGCTCGGAAGCGGCTTGGCAGATCGCCAGCGCCGGTATTCCCGTGGTGCTGCATGAGATGCGCCCTCGCCGGATGACGGAAGCGCATCGCACCGAAGGCTGTGCCGAACTTGTCTGTTCCAACTCGTTCCGCTCGGACGATGCCGCCAACAATGCCGTCGGCCTGCTACACGCCGAAATGCGCAAGCTCGGCTCGCTGATCATGCGTGCGGCTGACTCCAACCAGGTGCCCGCCGGCGGCGCGCTGGCGGTCGACCGCGACGGTTTTTCTGCCGCCGTGACCAAGGCGCTGTATGAGCATCCGCTGATCGAGATCTCGCGCGCGGAAATCGCGGGCCTGCCGCCCGCAGAATGGGACAAGGTCATCGTCGCTACCGGCCCCCTCACCTCCGCGCCTCTGGCGGAGGCGATTCGGCAGCTTACCGATGAACGGGCGCTTGCGTTTTTCGACGCGATTGCGCCCATTGTCCACCGCGATTCCATCGACATGAACGTGGCCTGGTTCCAGTCGCGCTACGACAAGGTCGGGCCCGGCGGCAACGGCGCCGACTACATCAACTGCCCGATGACCAAGGAGCAATACGATGCCTTCGTCGCGGCGTTGATCGAGGGCGAAAAGGTCGACTTCAAGGAATGGGAGACCAACACGCCGTACTTCGACGGCTGCCTGCCGGTCGAGGTGATGGCCGAGCGCGGCCACGAGACGCTGCGGCACGGGCCGATGAAGCCGGTCGGACTCACGAACCCGCACAATCCGACCGTCAAGCCCTATGCGATCGTGCAACTGCGCCAGGACAACAAGCTGGGCACGCTCTACAACATGGTCGGCTTCCAGACCAAGCTGAAGCACGGCGCACAGCTTCGTGTGTTCCGCACCATTCCGGCGCTGGAGAACGCCGAATTCGCCCGGCTCGGCGGCCTGCATCGCAACACTTTCCTCAACTCGCCGAAACTGCTGGACCAGCAGCTTCGGCTGCGCGCTCAACCCCGGCTTCGCTTTGCCGGTCAGATGACCGGCTGCGAGGGCTATGTGGAATCCGCAAGCATCGGCTTGATCGCCGGCCTCTACGCAGCCGCCAATGCCCGTTCGCACGAACTGGCGCCGCCGCCAGCGACGACGGCGCTGGGATCGCTGCTCGGCCACATCACCGGCGGTCATATCGAGACCGTCGACAGCGGTCCGCGCTCGTTTCAGCCGATGAACATCAATTTCGGCCTGTTCCCGCCATTGGCGAGCCCGCCGACCAAAAAGCCCGACGGGTCGCGGTTGCGCGGCAACGAGAAGTCGGTCGCCAAGAAGCAGGCGATGAGCGCCCGCGCGCTGGCCGATCTCGACCGCTGGATCGCCGACCACCTGCGCGTCGCGGCGGCGGCGTGAGCGCACCATGAGCCTGCCCAAAGACGACGCCGCGCAGCTGGCGGCACGCTGGCGTGACGGCGTGCTGCTCAAGCGCGACGTGTTCTCGATTGTCGAGCGCGGTCGCTTCCGCACGGACGGCGGTGGTGAAGTCGACGGCGTGCTGCGGCGACTCGACGAAGTGCCGTGGTGGTCTTACGGCGTAGCTCTGCATCTGTTCTCCCGCGAGCGCCGCGCACTGCAGCGCGGCCGCGATGTCGACGTCGGCCCGAAGCTTCTGTGGGCGGGCCGCCGAGCGCTGGTGCGTGATTTCATCGACGGCGTGGCGCTGCATTTGGCAAAACCGCATGGCGACGTCGCCTATTTCCGTTCCGCCCGGCAGGCGCTGCGTCGGCTGCACCGCGCCGGCATCTGCCACAACGACTTGGCGAAAGAACAGAACTGGCTGGTTGGCCGCAACGGTCGCGCTTACCTGACCGATTTCCAGCTCGCGGCCTGCTTTTCCCGCCGGAGCTGGCTGTTCCGGGTAGCGGCCTATGAAGACCTTCGCCACATGCTCAAGCACAAGCGCAGCTACGCGCCGGAAGCGCTGACCCCGAAGGAGCGCAAGATCCTCGCGCGCAAGTCGTTGATAGCCAGTCTCTGGCTGAAGACCGGCAAGAAGGTCTATCAGGCAATCACCCGCGGCCTGTTCAACTTCAGGGACCGCGAGGGCGGCGGCAAGCGGCTGGTCAATGACGCGCCGGTTCTGACTGAGCTGATCCGCAAAAACCCCGCCGTGCGCGATACCGCCATCGTCGCCTTTGCGGACCGCCGAACCGGCGTCGGGCTCTACGCCTTTGTCGAGGCCGACCAAGTGTCGCTTGAGCAGCAGTTGCGTGATGAGCTGGCGGCAGCAAAAGGCGCAAGGCCCCCGGAGCATATTCAGGTGGTTCATGCCTTGCCGCGCGATGCGGCGGGCCGTCCGCGCACCGAGATCCTGCAGCTGGTTGCGATGAACCAGCTCGATCTGATCGAGCCGATGATGCGCAGCGACGAGGATCGCGCGTTCCTCCGGGATATCCTCGATAGCCGCAAGAATCTGCGCGACCGATTCAATTTTGAATCTGAAGAGCTGAATTCGCGATAAATCTCGGGTGCCTGACGCGCTGCATCGATTCGTCAGCGCGGCGCTGCGAGACCTACTCGCCGCCGCGGAATTCCTGGGAACGCGAGGCGCGCCAGAGTGCCCATAGCATGCGGAAACGCGGCATCGGCCGCAGCACGAACGGGTCGTAATCGCGGCGCTCCATGCGCTTGATGTCGCGGCGGACCAGCGCCAGCGTCAGGAAGGCCGGACGCACCTCCCGCGGCGCCTGCCCCAGCAACGACAGCGCGGTTCTCAGGTGCTTGCTCGCCTCGGCCACGAGCTGATCGATTGCGGCCCTAGCCTGCGGCGTGTGCTTGCCGGCGAAAACCTCTTCCATGCTGCTGCCGTGCTGCTGCAGGAGCTGCTGGGGCAGAAAAAGCTGATGCCGCGCGCTGTCCTGCGCCAGCTTGTTGATGACGTCGATCATGCCGTAAGCAAGCCCGGCATGGCGCGCGACATGGTCGATTGCCTCCGACGGCCGAACCAGGATCCGCGCGCAACAGGCAAATAGCGTGGAGGCCGTGTCGGTGGCATAGCCTTCCAGCGCCGACAGCGAAGGCATGGGATCGTTATAAAGGTCGAATTCATGCTCGATGATCAATTGCGCCAGCCGATCCAGCGGCAGGCGCCACGTCCGGATCGCCCACATCAGCTCCGAGGCGACTGGATTGCCTTCGATGCCGCCATGGTCATGGCCGGCCAGAAGATCGGTCCACCATTGCAGCCGAATCTGTCCGGGCAGTGGTTGGCTCACCTGGTCGCGTACGCGCGCGACCTCGACATTGAAGGCGTAGATCGCCAGCATCGGCCGGCGATGCACGCCAGGCAGGAACAGCGTCGAGGCGTAGCGCGGAAAGTCATGGGCACGCACGAGCTCGGCGCAGTATGCTGCGGCGTCCGTGGGCTGGCCTGCCATTTCACGGCACCGCGATCAACGCGGCCGCTACGCGGCGCCGCTCGCCCAGCATGATATTGTAGGTACGGATCGCCGGCCCTGTCTGCATGGCATCCAGCACGACCCGCACCGCCCGCAGTTCCTCGCGCAAGCCCCTCGGCGGCACCCATACTTCGTTGCCGGTGCCCACAATCAGCGTGTCGATGCGGTTGGCGGCGTCGAACACCTTCTTCAGGGAATAGCGATCAATCTGCTCGGGCCTGGTGACATCCCAGGCCCAGATCGAATCCGGGAGGCACAAAAGCGATCCGCGATGCGACATATCGGCAAAGGCAAAACCACCCCTGCCGTAGGCTTCGATCGGCGCCGACCTCGGGAGATGCAGGCCGTCCGAGGCACCAGACATGATCACTTCTTCGCGGGCGTGCCCGGCCTTGCCGGCGTAGTCGGCTTGCTGGCCGGCTGTTGCATGTCCGACGCGTCGGCCCGGTGAGTGCCGACGCCGAGATAGATCAGGATTGGCGCGGCGATGAAGATCGACGTGTAGGTACCGACCAGCACCACGCCGAACGTCATCACGGCGGTGAAGCTGTGGATGGCATGGCCGCCGAACAGCAGCAGCGCCAGCAACGCCAGAGTTACAGTGACGTGGGTGATGATCGAGCGCGACAGCGTCGAATTGATGGATTCGTTGAGCAGTTGCGGCATCGGCATCTTCTTGTAGCGACGCAGCATTTCGCGGATACGATCATAGATGACCACGGTATCGTTGAGCGAGTAGCCGAGAATTGTCAGCAGCGCCGCGATACTGGTGAGATCGAAATCGACTTGGCTGATCGACATGAAGCCGATTGTCAGCACGATGTCGTGCACGTTGGCGATCATGGCGCCAAGTGCGAACTGCCATTCGAAACGGAACCAGAGATAGACCAGGATGCCGACGATCGCGAGCATCAGCCCGAGCAGGCCGTAGGCAAGCAGTTCACCCGAGACGCGCGGACCCACCACTTCCACGCGGCGGTATTCGACGCTGTCGCCGAGCGCGCCGCGGACCTTGTCCACTGCGACCTGCTGGGCCTTGTCGCCGCCGGGTTGCTCGGCGACACGCAACAGCACGTCGGCAGGGCCGCCGAACTGCTGCAGCTGGACCTCGCCGAGGCCGAGTTTGTCGAGCGTAGCGCGCATCTGGGCGATATCCGCCGAGCCGGATTTCGCCCTCACCTCCATCAAGGTGCCGCCCTTGAAGTCGATGCCGAAGTTCAGGCCGTGGGTAAAGAACAGGACGATCGCCACGATCGACAGAGTCGCCGAGATCGGGAACGAGATGCGGCGGAACTGGGTGAAGTCGAAATGCGTGTCGTCGGGAACGATACGCAGCGGCGGCAGCAGGCCGAGAATGCTGACCACGGTCAGCACGGCAATCAGGGCGCCCAGCGAAATGAGAACGAGTTGGGTAGTGGTCACTGCCAGCCCCTAGATCGGCACGGTCTTCGGCCGCTTCCACTGCACCCACCACGCCACGATCAGGCGGGTCAGGGTGAAGGCGGTGAACACCGTGGTGATGATGCCGATGCCGAGCGTCACGGCAAAGCCGCGCACCGGGCCGGTGCCGATATAGAATAGCACCGCAGCGGCGATGAAAGTGGTGATGTTGGAATCGAGAATAGTGGCAAGTGCGCGCGTGAACCCGGCGTCGATCGCCGAGATGGGGGTGCGCCCGTGGCGCAATTCTTCCCGGATACGCTCGTAGATCAGCACGTTGGAGTCGACCGCGATGCCGACGGTAAGCACGATGCCTGCGATGCCGGGCAAGGTTAGCGTCGCGTTCAGCAGCGACAACAGGCCGAAGATCATCGCGACGTTGATCATGACGGCGATGTTGGCGAACACGCCGAACAGGCGGTAGGTCAACAGCATGAATATGATCACAAGGATCGAGCCCACATAGGCGGCAAGCTCGCCTTTCTCGATCGAGTCCTGGCCGAGGCCGGGACCGACGGTGCGCTCCTCCACGACGGTGAGCGGCGCCGGCAGCGCGCCGGCGCGCAGCAGGATCGCCAGGTCATTGGCGGACTGGACCGTGAAGCTGCCTGAAATCTGGCCCTGCCCTCCCGTGATTGGCTCGCGGATCACGGGCGCGGAAATCACTTGTTTGTCGAGAACGATGGCAAAGGGCAGCCCGACATTCTCGGTCGTCGCCTGCGCAAACTTGCGTGCGCCTGCGGTGTTGAATTTGAACGAAACGATCGGCTCGCCCGTGCGCTGGTCAAAGCCCGGCTGCGCGTCGGTGAGATCACCGCCGGACACGAGCACCTGCTTCTTGACGACGACGGGCCCCTCGGCCTTGTTGGCGCTTGGCAACAGTTCGGAATCCGGTGGCACCCTGCCTTGTTGAGCCTGGTCGGGCGACACGCTGGTGTCGACCATGCGGAATTCCATCTTGGCGGTCCTGCCGAGAAGCTCCTTCAGGCGCGTAGGATCCTGCAGGCCCGGCACCTGGACCAGGATGCGGTCGGTGCCCTGGCGCTGGATGACCGGCTCGACGGTACCGAGTTCGTTGACGCGGCGTTCGACAATCTGGATCGATTGCTCGATGGTCTTGCGCATGCGATCGAGCATGGCCGCCTGCGTCACGGTGATGCGGATAACGCTGTTCCCAGCATCCGTGACTTCGAGGTCGCGCTGGCCGGTGCCGCCCATCAGGCCGCCGAGCGGTTGCGACATGTCGCGCAGCTTGGACAGCGCGGTCGACACCTCGGTGTCCTTGCTGATGCGGACTTCGACGGCGTCGTTGCGCACGTTAAGGCCGGTATACCCGATCCTGGCCTCGCGCAGCACTTTGCGTACCTCGTCCCGGACGGCCTCGAGTCTGTCCTTCTTCACCGAGTTGGCGTCAACCTCGAGCAGCAGAGAGGAGCCGCCTTGCAGGTCGAGGCCGAGCACCAGGCGCCGTTGCGCCCAGGCCGGCCAGGTTTTCACCGTCGACTCAGGGAAGAAATTCGGAACGGCGCAAAGGCACACCACAAGCGCTGTGAGGATGATCGCCAGCGCCTTCCACCGAGTGAAATACAACATCGGGTTGACCCGTCAGAGAACGAAAATGCGGCGCGAAGATCAGCTCGAAGCCGCTTCGTCCTTGGCTTCCGACTTTTCCTTGGCCGGCTCCCCCTTGGCGCGGACGCCCGAGATCATCTGGCGCATCTGCCGCACCCGCACGCCGTCGGAAATCTCGAACTCGATCTGGTCGTCGTCGACAACTTTGGTGACCTTGCCGACAAGGCCGCCGGAGGTCACGACCGTATCGCCGCGCCGGATGTTCTTCACCAGCTCCTGGTGGTCGCGAACCTTCTTCTGCTGCGGGCGCAAGATCAGGAAGTACATGATCACGAAGATCAGCGCGAAGGGCAGCAGCGACATCAGCATGCTGTTGGCGTCGCCGCCGGCAGCAGCCTGGGCAAACGCGGGGGTGATCAGCATTCGGGTAAATCCTCAAGGCCAGACGGGAATGAACCGGCAGCGCCAAGGCGCCTGGGCCGGTCCGGGCAAATTCGCGCGGAATATAGCCTTCGCTGCCCCAATTGCAACGCTAAGGGGCCGTTTCATTTGCGCCGCTTGCGGGACGCACCAAGGCCCGATAAGGCTGCGCCATCAGGAACTTGATCGATGGCCAAAAAAACCAACAAAACCGTGGCAAAAGCCGCTTCCCGCGTGCCTGGCAAGGCTAACAAGACGGCCGCGACAAAACGCCCGCCGGCTGCATTAACGGATGGCCATGCAGTCAGGATTGCGGATGCGCTGGAGGCTATCGCCGCGCACCTGTCGGCCGCTTCTACCCCCGCCGGTTCTGCCGATTCTTTCAACAGCGCGGATGCTTTCGTCTGGCATCCCGACGGACGTCTGTCGCCTGTGCCCAGGGTCAGCCGGGTGGAAATCGGGCTCTTGAAGGGCATCGACCGGATGCGCGACATCCTGATCGAGAATACCGAGCGGTTTGCCAACAGCCTGCCCGCCAATAATGCGCTGCTGTGGGGGGCACGCGGCATGGGCAAGTCATCGCTGGTCAAGGCAGCGCATGCCAGCATCAATGTCGATCGCAAACCGGCCGACCGGCTGAAGCTGATCGAAATCCACCGCGAGGACATCGAGAGCCTGCCGGCCCTGATGGACCTCCTGCGCAGCGCTCCGTTCCGCTTCATCGTGTTCTGCGACGACCTCTCATTCGACGGCAATGACGCCTCTTACAAGTCGCTGAAGGCCGTGCTGGAAGGTGGTATCGAGGGCCGGCCCGAGAACGTCATCCTCTACGCCACCTCCAACCGGCGGCATCTGCTGTCGCGCGAGATGATCGAGAACGAGCGCTCGACCGCGATCAATCCGGGCGAGGCAGTCGAGGAGAAGGTCTCGCTTTCCGACCGCTTCGGCCTCTGGCTCGGTTTCCACCGCTGCAGCCAGGACGAATACCTTGCGATGGTGAAGGGCTATTGCAGCCACTACGGCATCAACATCGACGGGGAAGAGCTGGAGCGCGAGGCGCTCGAATGGTCGACCACCCGCGGCTCGCGCTCAGGCCGGGTCGCCTGGCAGTTCACGCAGGAATTGGCTGGACGGCTCGGGGTGCGGCTGGCCGGGAAGTAAGCCAAAGACCGACGACCCAGGCTCGTCATCCCCGCGAATGCTGGCAATCTAGTACGCCGCGGCTTCTCGGCTCAAAGTTGGTCTGGGGAATACTGGATCGCCCGCTACCGCGGGGGCTTACCCCGACA